>CBIHQA010000260.1:0-5970 GCA_966211475.1 uncultured Neisseriales bacterium | reverse complement strand
GCAAGGCGAAGATCGCCTGCTACCAGCCGGACCGCCGTGCCGTGCTGGAAATCGCAGTACAACGTGAAGTCAAGACCCAGTAAGCGGGTCCTGGTCTCACCAAGCCCCGCCTCGGCGGGGCTTTTTACATTTGACGCCCGGTAATCCGGCAATGGCTTGGAATGGCCGGGTGTCAGCGGGAGCGACATGACCAAGTACATTCGCAAGCACATTCGCTTGATGGCGGCGCTGGGATGCCTGCTGGCCGGCCCGGCCTGGGCCGATGGCCTGGCGCAACTGCGCCAGTTTCTCGGCGGAACCCAGTCCGTTTCGGCTGCGTTCCAACAAACCGTGCAAGGCAAGCAGCGTAAGCAGGTTTCCGGTGGCTTGTTCGAATTGCAGCGGCCGGGACGTTTCCGCTGGGAGTACCGCTCGCCCTATCCGCAACTGATCGTCAGCGACGCGCAAAAGGTGTGGGTTTACGACCCGGACCTGGATCAGGTAACGGAACGTCAACTGGACAAGGCGCTGGGTGATACGCCCGCCGCCTTGCTGGCCGGCTCCAACGAGCTGGAAAAAGGGTTTTCGCTGAAGGCCGCGCCGGCAAAGGATGGGGCGGAATGGGTCGTCGCCACGCCCAAATCCGCGGAAACCACGTTTCAGCGCATCGAGCTGGGCCTGAAGGACAATCTGCTGCAACGGATGGTGTTGCTCGACCAGTTCGGTCAGACTACCGTGATCGAATTCACCAACGTCGTTCGCAATCCCAAGCTGGACGCGGGGCGCTTCCGCTTTACCCCGCCCGCTGGAGCCGACGTGATTCGCGAATAGCGTTGATGTTTTCGAAAGCGAAGGCGCCTTTCGAAAACCGATTTCCCGTCGAATCGCGGGCGGAGCCCTCCTTTCGACAAGCCAATCGTTCTTGTTTGTCGTTTTTCCGCCCTTTCCTTCGAAAGGACGGGTACCGTTGCAGACACCATGACCGCAGACCTGTTTACCACGAAGCCCGCCGCACCGTTGGCAGAACGCCTGCGCCCGACACGCCTGGACGAGGTGGTCGGCCAGACGCACCTGCTCGGCCCGGGCAAGCCGCTGTCCCTGATGGTGGCGTCGGGCAAGCTGCACTCGCTCATCCTCTGGGGGCCGCCAGGTGTCGGCAAGACCACGCTGGCCCGGTTGCTGGCGCAGCAGTTCGAAGCCGATTTCGTGGCACTGTCCGCGGTGTTCTCGGGCGTGAAGGATATCCGCGAGGCAATGGATGCCGCGCGGGACCGGTTAAACATGACCGGACGGCACACCGTGCTGTTCGTGGACGAAGTCCACCGTTTCAACAAGTCGCAACAGGATGCCTTCCTGCCCTTCGTGGAACAGGGGCTGGTGACCTTCATCGGCGCAACGACGGAAAACCCTTCCTTCGAGGTCAATGCCGCGCTGCTGTCGCGGGCGCAGGTCTATGTGCTGCAACCGCTCTCTGACGCGCATCTGCAGCAGTTGCTCAACCGCGCGCGCAGCATGGTGTTGCAGGGAGTGGCACTGGACGATGGTGCGGTCGCAACCCTGGTCGGATATGCGGACGGCGATGCCCGTCGCTTCCTGAACCTGCTGGAGCAACTTGACTCCGCCCTGCGTGCAGAACCGAACCAGACCGTCGATGCCGATACGGTCGGCCGGGTGCTGACGCTGAATGCCCGCCGCTTCGACAAGGGCGGGGACGCGTTCTACGATCAGATCTCTGCCCTGCACAAGTCCATCCGGGGCTCCAACCCGGATGGCGCGTTGTACTGGCTGCTCCGTATGCTGGATGGCGGCGCGGACCCGCTCTACCTGGCCCGCCGCTTGGTACGGATGGCCATCGAGGACATCGGACTTGCCGACCCGCGCGCCTGGGAAGTCACGCTCAACGCGGCCGCCACCTTCGAACGGCTGGGCAGCCCAGAGGGCGACCTGGCACTCGCGCAAGCGGCGATCTACCTGGCGATCGCCCCCAAGAGCAACGCTGGTTACATGGCGTACAACGCCGCCTCGGCCTTCGTGAAGCAGGACCGTTCCCGTGACGTACCAGTCCACCTACGTAATGCTCCGACCAAACTGATGAAACAGCTCGGTCACGGCAAAGCCTACCGCTACGCCCACGACGAGCCGCACGCCTACGCGGCGGGAGAGCGCTATTTGCCAGACGGCATGTCCGAACCCGGCTGGTACCAGCCCACCGACCGTGGGCTGGAGGCCAAGATCGCGGAGAAAATGCGCTTCCTTCGCAGCCTGGATGACGCCGCCCGCCAAAACCCGGACAATAAGCGGTCCGAATCCTGAGTCGGGCGTCAACGCCCACCCTCAACCAACCCAGATTTCAACATGCTCGACATCCAACTGCTGCGCAACGACGTGAACGCGGTGGCCCAACGCCTAGCCCAACGCGGTTTCGAACTGGACGTAACCACCTTCCAGCAACTGGAAGAAGAACGCAAGACGACGCAGACGCGCACCCAGGATCTGCAAGCCAAACGCAATGCCTCCAGTAAGCAGATCGGCATCGCCAAGTCGAAGGGCGAGGATGTATCAGCCATCATGGCCGAAGTCGCCAGTCTTGGTGACGAACTGAAGGCCGCGGAAACGCGTCTGGCCGAGATCCAGACCGAACTGAACGAGCTGCTTCTGCGCATCCCGAACCTGCCGCACGACTCCGTGCCGGCCGGCAAGGATGAAAAGGACAACGTCGAAGTCCGACGCATCGGCACCCCGCGCAGCTTCGATTTTGCGGTGAAGGATCATGTGGACGTCGGCGCAGGCCTGGGGCTCGATTTCGAAGCCGGCGCCAAGCTCTCCGGCGCGCGTTTCACCGTGCTGCGCGGACCGATCGCCAGCCTGCATCGCGCGCTGGCGCAGTTCATGATCGACACCCACACCCGCAGCCATGGCTATACCGAGGTCTATACCCCGTACATTGTGAATCCGGAAATCCTGTACGGAACGGGCCAACTGCCGAAGTTCGCGGACGATATGTTCCGTGTCGAAAAAGGTGGCGAGCAAGGACAATCGGCTTATCTGATCTCGACCGCTGAAATCTCGCTGACCAACCTGGTACGGGATTCGATCCTGAAGCAGGAAGACCTGCCGCAGCGCTTCGTCGCGCATTCGCCCTGCTTCCGCTCGGAGGCCGGCTCCTATGGCCGTGACGTGCGCGGCATGATCCGCCAGCACCAGTTCGACAAGGTCGAGCTGGTGCGCATCGAGCACCCGGACAAGTCCTACGAAGCGCTGGAACAACTGCTCGGCCATGCCGAGACGATCCTGCAGAAGCTGGGCCTGCCCTACCGGGTGATCACACTCTGCACGGGCGACATGGGCTTTTCCGCCGCCAAGACCTACGACATCGAAGTGTGGCTGCCGGCGCAGAATACTTACCGGGAAATTTCCAGCTGCTCGAACTGCGAAGGCTTCCAGGCTCGCCGTATGCAGGCACGTTTCAAGAACGATGCCGGCAAGAACGAACTGGTCCACACGCTAAACGGTTCCGGCCTTGCGGTCGGCCGTACACTGGTGGCAGTGCTGGAGAATTACCAGAACGCCGACGGTTCGGTGACGGTACCTGAGGCCCTGCGTCCGTACCTGGGTGGCCTGGAAGTATTGAAGCCTTAAAGGCCCCGTTGCCCCGCCTCATCGCCAAGCCCGCTTTATGCGGGCTTGGCTTTTTCTGGTGGTGGCGCAGGAACGGGCGGCGCGATGGGCGCTGGCGGCGCATTGGCCAGCGGCGCGCTGGAAACCGGAAACAAGCCGGGTTTGGGCGGGTCCAGCCGGGCCAGGATGTCGAAATAGGTCCGGATGGTTTCGACGAAGATCACCGTCTCGCCGCCACGCGCATAGCCGTGCTTCAGCGTGCCGAAATAGGCCGGGTTGCGCAGCATCAGCAAGGTGGTCTTGATGTCGGTCCAGGAGTTGGGGTCGAGCTTCAGCCGTTCGGCGAGGATGCGGGCGTCTTCCAGGTGTCCCAGCCCCACGTTATAGGCGGCCAGCGCCATCCAGAGCCGGTCCGGATCCCCAATCTGGGCGGGCATGGATTCCAGCAGCAGACGCAGGTAGCGCCCGCCGGCCAGGATATTCTGCCGGGGATCGGAACGGTCCCCGACGCCCATCCGATCCGCCGTGTCTTCCGTCAGCATCATCAAGCCGCGCACACCTGCCGGCGACACCGCAAACGGGTCCCAATGGGACTCTTGGTAACCAAGCGCGGCCAGCAGGCGCCAGTCGATACCAGTCACTTGTTCGGCATCGTGGAAATGACGACGGTACTTGGGTAGCAGGCTGAGTCGCTTGTCGAGAAAGCCCTCCACATCGGCAGGCTGCACGCGTTGCAAATGGCCGTAATAGCGGTCGACCAGGCGTTTCAGTGTGCCGTTCTGCCCGATGCGCTGGAAGAACTTCTGAGCCTGCTCAACCAGCATCGGATCGTCCCCCGAGGGGAACACCCATGCCACGCCCTGCGCCGGCCCCAGCGTCGGGCCGAGATGCAGCGCCGGATAGAAACGCCGCAGGTAATTGACCAGTTGGCTGTCCGCAACTGTCACATCCAACGTGCCCTGAGCGACCGCCTCTACCATTTCCTCCGGCGAGCGTTCCTCCGCGGCACGCCAACTCAGGTCACCCAGCTGTTGCTGCAAGTCACCCAGCGCGACGTCCGACCCGCTGCCGGCAATGACCTCAATGCGCTTCTTCACCAGGTCCTGTGGCTTGCGGATGGGATCGACATGGTCGCCGTAGACCACCACCGGCAACATCGACTGATAAACCGGCCCGGCCACGAATTCGTCCGGGGAAATGCTGCGCGTCGTCACCCCGGCCGCCGCCATGTGGACACGTCCGGCACGAAGCGCTTCCAGCGCCTGCGATGCGCGGTCGACGCGGACGAAGCGGGGCTGCACGCCCATTTCCTCGGCAAACAGACTGATCAGATCATATTCCAGCCCGGCAGGACGATCATTGGCATCGAGGAAGAACGAGGTCGAGTCATTGCGGACTGCCACAACCAGTTCGTGACGCTGCTGGACCGGCGGAAGGGTCGTGACCGGAACCGCCCGATCACACCCTGCCAATGCCAGGATCAGCGGCGCCAGACAGCATGCCCGCAAAAAACCGAATTGAAATGGCACCTGAAAAAAGATCCGCACTAATGCTTGTCTCACTCAGAATGAGGTGCGTATAATAGCTGGCTTGACGGAAAGGTGGCAGAGTGGTCGAATGCGCCGGACTCGAAATCCGGTGTACGGTTATACCGTACCGTGGGTTCGAATCCCACCCTTTCCGCCAACCTAATCATGGTTCTGGCCACCCCCGCGGTGGCCAGCTCCTCCAAAAAATCCCTCCCCTCCTCTGTACGCTCTGCTTCGATCGCTGCGATCTTGTAGGCGTCTAGTTCGCTGTAACCTAAGTCCAGAGCCACTTTCACGGTGGCAGCTACCGGTAGTTTTCCGTTTCTCTTCCAGACAGCCACGTGTGTCTGACTTACGCCACACAGCTCAGCCAGCGATTTCTGGCCATGCGGTTGGTGTTTCTCTACGTACTCGTTAAACAGGTCCATTGACGTTTTCATGGCCATCGCTCCTAGTTGCGCCCCTTGACTTAAAGATTCTTTAGGTGCTGAAATCCATCCGGCATCTAACGAACCTTTAGGTATCGTTGCTTTAGTTGACCGAACTATAGGTCCAACGGTTCCGGGGCACAACACATGGTCACGAAATACCGCCGTCGCTCAGTCGGCCTCTACCGCGCCCGCCACGGGTTCTCCATGGCGTTTGTGTTCCGCCCCTTCTACTACCGCATCACCCACCAGTCTGTACCCCTCCGGGTTCTCGCCCGCCGTCTTGGCTACTTTCCTTGCACGAAAGGTCACCGCTGATGCTTGGCATGGAGCTGTCGGGTCACATCCCTTCATTGTTCAAGCTGGGCATACAGCAGCAGCGCCAAGCGGCCATGGAAGGGCGGAGCGCCGCCTTC
>CBIHQA010000259.1:0-5982 GCA_966211475.1 uncultured Neisseriales bacterium | reverse complement strand
GTGCCGGGCCCGCGCACCATGCCGCCGCGGGCCAGGTACTGGGGTTGCTGAGGTTGCTGCTTGAACCCCATGGCCTCCATGCGCGGAATCATCGCCTGCAGTTGCGCAGTGCGCGTGTCGGCAGCCGGTGCGGGGGCTGGCGCCGGTGACACTGCCTGCTGCTGAGGGTAGCCCATCGCTTGCACCAGCGGGATCATCTGCCGCAGCCCAGCAAGGCCACGAGCACCGAAGCCCACGGCGCCACCATCGGCCAGGTGCTGGGGTTTGTCTGGGAGTTGCGCGAGACGCCGCGCGGCGGGCTGGTAGCCTTGCATGGATGGCCTTTCGGGGATCAATGCAGGCAGTTTTCCCGCGCGTGGCGCGGGCGTCGAACCCTACTGGGGGCGGTTTACCAGCTCATGCGCACCAGTGGTGGGCGCTTATCGCGGCGCTTACGCTGTACGTTGGCGTCGGGGCGTTCGCCGAAGGCTTGGACGAACAGCGCCAGGGAAACAGCCGCCTTGTCTGGATCAAATGTGTCGGCGTCCTGCTTGAGGTACGCGCGGTGCAGCACCCAGTCCATCAGGCGCTCATGGAAGCGCTCGGGGATCTCGGGTTTGCCGATGTCGAGGTCGGGACTCAGCGGCTTAAGTGCTCCGCGGAAGACGGTCAGCGCCAGGGTATCGGCTTGGGTTGGAATGCGCACCAGGCGGATGCTGGCGGGCCTCGCGCCGCTGGCCTGCTCAAAGATGTATGCCCGGGGAAGGCCCTTGAGGCTCTCCCAGCCCGGGCAATCGGCGTCCATCTCTTCCACGCTAGTTTCTTCCAGCGGACGGCCACGCAGCGTGGCGCGCTTGATCTCGAAGACGCTCGCGTGCAGCTGGTAGGTGGCAACGTCGGGCACCAGAGTGACGGAGCACACGGCGGGTGTCAGGCGGTCCTCGATGAGCTTTGCTCGCTCGCAGGCTTCCTGCACCGCCTCATTCAGGTAGCGGACGATCTGGGCGTCGGACCAGAATGGCGGCACCTCGTGGTCCGCCACCTGATCACGGAACGCTTCGATGAAGTCCGCTACCTTCATGACATTCAGCCCTGGCTCGCGGCCTTGGTGATCTCTTCGAAGATCGCGTCAGCTTCCTCGCGCTCGACCTGGAAGCCAGCGCGGGAGCTGAGGCGGCGCAAAGCGGGTTTGCCATCGGCGTTGAAATCTTCCTCATCGTCACCGTCCATCATGGCGTTGATGGCGTCGGTGATGACCTGCTTGCGGTTGAACTGCGGAGCCGATGCGCCAAGGGCGGCTGGCGTGTCGCCAGCCAGCGCGCCTCGGGCGATGGCTTCACGGTGGAACATCGGGTCGAGGTCCACGCCCTCGGGAGTGATCAGCGCCGTGTGGCCGCTGGTCAGCGCGATGTGCAGGTCGTCGCCATTGGGGGAGCGGAATTTCAGTGTCATGATCTTTTTCCTTCAAAAAGCCCGGCGGGGATCAAGCCGCCGGGTGCAAAAGGCCGTTGCCGGCCTGACCACTGAGAAACAGGGGATCAGCCCTGGCTGAAGGCGGCGCGGCCGTCCACGATGTACTCGACCACCAGGCGGCCAGCGCCAGCAGTTGGGGCGGTGCCGGTGCCGTTCCAGACGACGCCCACAGTGCTGGGCTCGGTGTACTTCTTGCCCGTGGGCACGATGGCGATGGCGCCCACCGCTGTGACGTCTGCGGACAGGGCCGCGTAGGTGTCCTTCGTGGCGGAGGCAGAACCCACCTTGTCGCCAATGGAGAACTTGTCGTCCGTGGCGGAATTGAACAGCGTGGTGATGGCGAGATGGCCGCCGACCACGATGGCATTCAGGGGCAGATCGACGGCGGCCATGTAGGTGTCGTCGGTCACATCGGCGTACGTGAAGTCGGCGGTGGCCGCGATGACTTCCTGGCGGCCGGATTTCTTGGTGATCGTCATGATGGTGTCCTTTCAACATCAAGGGAAGCTGGGAGCTGGGGCCCGTAGACCCCAGCCAGAGAGGCACTACTTACTGGATGTAGTGGTCCACAGACACCACACCGAAGTCCTCGACGGACTGGTTGTAGATGCTGTAGAACTTGGGCTTCAGCAGGCCCAGCATCTTGTCGATGTTGATGCCCTGCTGGCTGCCGTACTGGAACGTCTTCTCGTCCCATTCAGCCGCGCCGAGGTCGGCCATACCCAGTGCTTGGGCGCCGCACAGCAGCGTGCGGGTGCCGTTGACGGTGCCACCAGAACCCCACTTCGAGCCGCTGGCCGCGCCCTTGGTGGTGTAGACCAAGCGGTGCTCGTGGATCACCGCACCGTCCACAGTCACGGTCGCACCGGTGAACCAGGGCGAATCCTGGCCCGACTTCGTTGCCACCGCCACGACGGCGCGCTGGTAGTCGGCGTCCTTCTTCAGGGCGGCAAGCGTGCCCGGAGCCACCAGGAGCACGTAGTACTCCTTGCCACCATCCATCAGCGGCTTGACGTAGTTCTCCTTCGCGTAGGCGATGAGATCCACGATCATCTTGTAGCTGGGGACGTAGCCGGTGGTGATGCTGCCGGTGCTGGACACAGCCAGTGCGGAGCCATCCCACATCAGCGAGCGCTTGGCCGATGGTGCGGACACGTCGGCGGCGAAAGCCAGATTGGGGAATGGAGAGCCCACGCGGGCGGCACCGTTGTTCAGGAAGCCGTAGCTGATACCCGACAGCGTCAGGAAGGCCAGTTGGTCGACGCGGTTGGCGAGCCAGTAGGCCAGACGATCCTTGCCCATCTCGCGGAAGTTGATCACCGTCTTCTGATCCGACAGCTTGCCCTTGTTGCGCACGCTGTGGGTCATCAGATCGATGGTGATGATCTGCGAGTACGACTGCATCGATTCCTCGTTGCCTTCGCGCTCGTTGTCACCGGTCACGCCGTCTTGGACCAGATCGGCCACCAGGTGCATGATCACCTGCTCGCCCTTCTCGGTCTTGGTCAGCTCGGTGATGCGCTGGATCATGGCGTTTTGGCCAGTGCCCAGGAAGCGCTTCACGAACATCTGGTCGCGTGCGGCGCTCCACACGTCGCGGGACCAGACAAGTTTTTGCTGCGGCGTCAGGGCCGCAAAGTTGGTCAGGCTCATCGCCATGCTCCTTGATTGGTTACGGACTGAGGCGTGCGCTGCCAATGCGAGAGACATGGACTTGAGGCGGCCAAGGCGCCGGGTTGCGTTTACGTCCAACCGTGGGGACGAGATCACCCTGGAGAGGATGGCCAGCGGGCGGGTGGTCTCCCGCTGGCCCTGAGCGTCAGTCGCCGCGCAGGCGCTTCTTCTCAGCCGGTGTCAGCGCCTCGAATTGCTCGTCGGTCAGCTGAGCTACGTTCACGCGGGTTGCGGTTGCCCGCTCCCCGATACCAACTTGCAATGCCGGTGGCTGGGCGGTGGAATCCGCGGCGCCACGGGCGATTGCTGCTGCTGGGCGCAAGTCTTTCGCAGGTGCGCCTGTTTCAGAAACCCTACTGGGGGTGCCGCCATCGTCTGCAGGTGCGAACTTGGGGGCAATGGTGTTGGCGGCGTCCACCAGCGCGAGGTGGGCGGGCATCCCCTGGGCGATCTTGCGGTCGCGCGCAGCGATGATCAGGTCCAGCACATCGGCGTGCTCCGCCTTGTCCAGCCAGGGGTAGGCTTGGGAGACATTGCCTGCCGCTTGGGCCAGCAGCTGTGCACCCTGGCGCGCGGTCAGCTCTTGGGTTGCCCGAGCAGACGCTTCCTCCTGCAGGTGCGCGTTGATCGCCCTGCGGATGGCCACGGCTTCCTTGGTGTTGCCCTCCATGAGAGCGGCGACGTAGGCCTCCTCCTGGGCTTCGACATCGAACGCGCCACCTTGATCAGGCGATGCAGAGGGCGCCTTGGCTGTGGGCGTCGGGGCTGCCGGTGTAGCCGCTGGCGCCGGAGCTGGCGCCGCAGTGGCGGGGGTCTGCGCAGCCTTCAAGCGCGCGATTTCTTCGTTTGCGGCGGCGAGGGCGGCCAGCGCGTCCTTGCGCTGCTGGTTCACTTCGTTGAAGCGACCCTTGGGGATTCCGGCCGGCGCCTGGCGTCCGTTTTCACCGTCTCCGGCATCGCCGGAAGCACCCTCGCCTTCGCCATCGCCTTCGTTACCGGGAGATGCTGCTTCGTCGCTACCCTCGGCGCCTGCAACAGCTTCAAGGTTCTCGGCGGTAAGCGCGGGGTCGACCACATCGCCGCGGTCCACGACGGAAGTGTCCGTGCCGCCAGTGTCCGCGCCGTCTTCGCCAGCGGGCGCCATCAGGCGAGCCATCATCATTTTCAACAGTGGGTTCATGGTCTGGATCTCTCAGTGGTTGGAATGCGGGTTACTTCTTCTCTGGCGCCAGGCTTTTCAGCTCTTCGATCTTTTCGCGGGCCTTGGCCTGGGCAGCCTTGAGGCGTTTGGGGTCCTTGCGGATCTCCTCGGCTTCAGCCAGCGTGCGCATGTCGCTTTCGGCGCGCCATTCCTTGTCATCTGTGGAAGCAATGCAGCCTTTCATGGCAATCTCCTTGAGGTGGTGGGTGATCGGGCGAGTTCTTCGGCTTGAAGTCGCTTGTAGGTGAGCCAAGCCCAGTAGTGCTCGTCATGACGGAACCCGTTACACGCGTGCAGCGGCACTCCGTATTCATTCAACTGGTTCAGGTCCTGTTTCATACCTCGCGCGCCTGCTCGCGGGCGACGGCATGCACCACGCCGTGAAACACGTAGGCAGCCGCGCGCTCGGACGCGGACATAGTGGCCACGGCCACGCCATGCTGCGCGGTGGGGTGCAGGCCAGGGTTGTTCAAGAAGGCGGCCACCTTGGCGCAGGTGTGAGCCTTGTCCTTGTCAGGCAGCGACTCCCAGGGCGGTGTGGTGTAGTCGCCGTAGGCCACGCTGTGCGCGGCGACGACCTCGTGCGCGACGCGGGCGATGGCCTTCACAAGACCGTCGTCCGCGGTGGCGGCAGGTGCGGGGGTGGTTTGCTCAGTGGTCATGGTCTTCCTTCTCGGTGGTGTTATGCGATCACGCCGTCGGCTTCCGGCGTCTCGATCCCGGCCTCAAAGCCCACTGCAGGACTGGCGGGCGTGAGCGGGTCGGTGTTCTCGGGGATGAGGTCTTCGGGCGCTTGCTGCGCGGGCAGCCCACCCGTCATGGCAGCCACCGCAGGCCCAGCGTCCTGGTCCTCGAAGCCCTGCGAGCCCAACATCTGGTCCGCGACGACGGCGGTATCGGGCAACTGCTGCAGCACCTGGGCGCTCTGCATGGCGCTGTACATCGTGCGGCCGCGAACCTCGACGGTTTCGGCGCGTACCTTCTCGGTTTCGGCCTGGGTCTTCTCGGCCTGGGCGGTCTTGAGCCCTGCCTCCGCCTCTGCCTTGGGGTCTGGCGGCGGAGCGCCGGCACCGGCAAGCTCTTCCAGGATCTCGTGCTTGTCGCTCAGGTTGGAGTAGCGGATCACGCGCGCGTCGGGCAGTCGGATGCCCTTCTCGCGCATCTCCATAGCCTGCTGGAATTGGCTGTTCTCGAAGGTGATCTGCATCGGCTGCTCGGTGATCACGACGTCGTATTCGCCCACGGTGACGTCGTAGAGGTACGAGCCGGTTTTGGGATCAAACTTGTTGATCTCGATCACCTCCTCCTTCGGCTTGCCCGTCAGGGGGTCGGTCTCAGTGATGCGGAAGACGCGGTAGCTGTCGTAGTAGCGCTGGATAAGCTTCAGGATGCGGGTGGCAAGGAGCTGGCGCGTGTAGGCCAAGTTGTCCAGGGGCACGGCCAACTGCTGCTGGCTGGCGAACTGTTTGGACTGGATGGCGATGCCTGCCTCGTTTGCGCCGCCCTGGCCGCGCATGGCTTCGGGGACCGTGACGTCCTTCAAGGCCTTGGTGGCGCGGTCGATCAGGCGATCCACGCCAGAAGGGGTCTGGTTGGGCTGGATCTTCTGCGGCGGCTTGGTGCCTTGCTTGTACTCGATCACCAGTCCCGTCTTT
>CBIHQA010000258.1:0-5984 GCA_966211475.1 uncultured Neisseriales bacterium | reverse complement strand
TTGGCCTTGCACAGGCGCACGCCGTCGATGATGGACGCGTGGTTCAGCTCATCGGAGATGATCGCGTCTTCTTCGGTCAGCAGGGTTTCGAACAGGCCGCCGTTGGCGTCGAAACAGCTGCCATAGAGGATGGTGTCTTCGGTGCCGAGGAAGCCGGAAATCGCTTGTTCCAGTTGCTTGTGGACGCTCTGCGTGCCGCAGATGAAGCGCACGGATGCCATGCCGAAGCCGTAGCGCTCCAGCCCCTCCTTGGCCGCCTGGACCAGCCGGGCGTCGTCCGCCAGCCCCAGGTAGTTGTTGGCACAGAAGTTCAGCACTTCGTTGCCGGCGGCCAGGTGGATGCGGGCCGACTGCGGGCTGTCGATCACCCGTTCGGCTTTGTAGAAGCCGTCGGCGCGGATCTGGTCGATGGTGCTGCGGAGGTGGGACAGGAAAGCATCTCGCATGGGGAACGTCCTCGTGGCTCCTGGGTCTGGAGCGTCAGGTTCTTATCATTGTAGAACCCGCCGGGCAGGGTGGTTCCTGCAGCGGGCTCACATGTGATGCCGTGCCCTCGCTCTAGCGAATGGGCCAGCATGTGCGGCAGATGGTAGAACGCCCTTTTTGGATTTGTAAAATTAATATCCAAAATTATTTCATTTACCGAGCTTATCCGTTGCTGCCGCATTTATTCCGGTGCCGGGTTTGGCGGCAACCTCCGTATAATTCACCCGTCATCGATTCTTCTCAAGGACTCCTCTTGATTCGCCCTGCCCGCCTTCGCCGCGCCGCGGCACTTGCCGCCTTCGCCAGCCTGATGTCGCTGCCCGTGCTCGCCGATGACCTGAGCACCCGTAGCGAGGTGATTGCCTTCGCCGACCAGATGGCCAAGGAAGACGGATTCGTGCGTAACGACCTGCTGCGGTTGTTCGATCAGGTGGTACTCAAGCCCCGCGTGATCGAAACCCTGGAAAAACCAGGCACCGCCAAACCCTGGTACCAGTATCACCCCAGCTTCATAAACCCGACCCGCATCAAGCATGGCGTGGAGTTCATGCAGGTGTATGCCGGGCCGCTGGCGGAAGCCGAGCGTCGCTATGGGGTGCCGCCGGAAATCATCGCCGCCATTCTGGGCGTGGAAACCAACTACGGCCGCAACGCTGGCAGTTTCCGCGTGCTGGACGTGCTGACCACGGTCGCCTTCGACTATCCGCGCCGCGCCGATGACTTCAAGAAGGAACTACGCGAATTCCTGCTGCTGGCCCGTGCCGATGGCGGCAATCCGCTGTCCTACAAGGGCTCTTACGCTGGCGCGATGGGCTGGCCGCAGTTCATGCCCTCCTCCTACAACCGCTATGCGGTGGATGGCGACGGCGATGGGCACCGCGACATCTGGAACAACCCGACCGACATCATCATGAGCGTCGCCCACTACCTGGCGGAATTCGGCTGGCAGCGCGGCGGCGATCTGGTGGTGCGCGCCAAGGTCACCGGCGAAACCTACCCGACGCTAATCGCCGAGCGGTTTGCGCTGAATCGCACCGTGGCCGACATGGCCGCCTTTGGCGTGCAGCCGGAAACGCCAGTGGACGCCACCCAGAAGGCCATCCTGTTCCCGCTGGAAGTACAGCCGGGTACGGTGGAAAACTGGATCGGTCTGCCGAACTTCTTCGTGATCACCCGTTACAACCGCAGCACGCTGTACGCGATGAGTATCGTGCGACTGGCCGAAGGCATCCGTTCTGCGATGACCACCGGCGGCTGACGCCCTCCGCCCTCCACCGAGTAATTCCCGTCCCGGGTAGAGCTTGCTCTGCCTGGGACGCACCTCACCTGCTCTTCCGCCCAGTTTTCAGCGGCCTTCCATCCACAGAAATTGACGTTAACGTAAACGTCAATTATCGTTGTGCTGTCATGGCGCCACAAGCGCCCTCCACTGCCTACGGGTCCTTTCAAGCGAAGGGACGGAAAGATGGTTTCCGGCCACACCGCAGCGGCCGGGAACGTGAGTACACAGGAGCCCCACCATGTCGCATGCCGATCCGATCGTGATGACCAGCCTCGTCCGCACCCCGATGGGTGGATTCCAGGGTGACTTCTCTACCCTGACCGCCGGCCAGCTCGGCGCCGCCGCCGTCAAGGCCGCGGTTGAGCGTGCCGGCCTGGCGCCGGCAGACATCGACGAAGTCATCATGGGTAACGTGCTGCCTGCCGGCCAAGGCCAGGCGCCGGCCCGCCAGGCAGCGCTGTTCGGCGGGCTGCCGAAATCGGTGGGCTGCACCACCATCAACAAGATGTGCGGTTCCGGCATGAAGGCCATCATGCTGGCCCATGACCTGCTGCTGGCTGGCACCAACCAGGTGATGCTGGCGGGCGGCATGGAAAGCATGACCAACGCCCCCTACCTGCTGCCCAAGGCACGCGGCGGCTTCCGGCTCGGTCATGGCGAGATCAAGGACCACATGTTCCTGGACGGCCTAGAGGATGCCTACGACAAGGGCCGCCTGATGGGCACCTTCGCCGAGGAGTGCGCCAGCCAGTACGCCTTCACCCGCGAAGCCCAGGACGAATTCGCGATCCGCTCGCTGACCCGCGCCCAACAGGCGATCCGCGAGGGATGGTTCAAGGACGAGATCGTGCCGGTTGCGGTTCCGGGCAAGGGTGGCGAACGCACCGTCGATATCGACGAGCAGCCGCTCAAGGCCAACCTCGACAAGATCCCAACGCTCAAGCCGGCATTCCGCAAGGACGGCACGGTGACGCCGGCCAATTCCAGCTCGATCTCCGACGGCGCGGCCGCCGTCACCCTGATGCGCGCCTCGGAAGCCGAAAAGCGCGGCCTGACCCCGATCGCTCGCATCCTCGGCCACAGCACCTTCGCGCAGGAGCCGGCACTGTTCACCACCGCGCCGGTCGGCGCGATGAAGAAGCTGCTAGCGCAGCTGGGCTGGCAGGCAAGCGACGTTGACCTGTACGAGATCAACGAAGCCTTCGCCGTCGTGACTATGGCCGCCATGCAAGAGCTTGGTCTGCCGGCCGACAAGGTCAATGTGAACGGCGGCGCCTGCGCGCTGGGTCATCCGATCGGCGCCTCCGGCGCCCGAGTAGTGGTGACGCTGGTGCATGCGCTGCGTAACCGAGGCCTGAAGCGGGGCATTGCCTCACTGTGTATCGGCGGCGGCGAAGCAACCGCGCTCGCCGTGGAACTGTGCTGAGCCACGCCATGGACCCGATCTATTTCGAAGACCTGACGCCCGGCCGCGTATTCCACGCCGGTCCGATGGACGTCACCATGCCGGAGATCGTCGACTTTGCCCGGCGTTTCGACCCGCAACCTTTCCACCTGGACCCCGGCGCCGGCGCGCAAAGCGTGTTCGGCGGCCTGGTAGCGTCCGGCTGGCACACGGCGTCGCTGACCATGCGGATGCTGGCGGATTCCGAGCTGAACCACATCGCCAACGGCCTGGTCGGCCTGCAGATCGACAAGATGGTCTGGCACCAGCCGGTGCGCTCCGGCGATACGCTGAATGCCGAGTTCGACGTGATCGGCCGCAAGCACTCGCAATCCCGCCCTGGCTTCGGCGTGGTGCAACTGGCGTGGCGCACCTTCAATCAGCGCGGCGAACTGGTGATGAGCCTGGAAAACGCGATCTGGGTGGCATGCCGCGAGAAAGGGACGCACGCATGATCCTGTCCGATGACCACCGGCTGATCCGGGATTCGGTCCGCGAATTTGCCCAGAACGAGTTGTGGCCGACCGCGGGCGAGCGGGACCGCACCCACCAATTCCCGCAACAGGCGCTCGCACAGCTGGGCGAACTCGGTCTGCTGGGCGTTACTGTGCCGACGGAATGGGGCGGCGCCGGGCTGGACTACCTGTCGCTGGCGGTGGCACTGGAAGAGATTGCGGCCGGCGACGGCGCCATCTCCACCATCGTGTCGGTGCAGAACTCCGTGGTGTGTGGACCTATCCTGCGATTTGGGACGGACGAACAGAAGCGGCGCTTCCTGGTGCCGCTGGCAGAGGGCAAGCACCTGGGTGCCTTCTGCCTGACCGAGCCGCATGCGGGGTCGGACGCATCCGCGCTCAAGACTCGCGCGGTGCGCGATGGCGACGACTACCTGATTAGCGGCAGCAAGCAGTTCATCAGCACCGGCTCGCACGCGCAGCTTGCCATCGTATTCGCCGTCACCAATCCGGAGGCGGGCAAGAAGGGAATTTCCGCCTTCCTGGTGCCGACCGACCTGCCCGGCTACGACGTAGTGAGGGTGGAGGACAAGCTCGGCCAGCATGCGTCGGACACCTGCTCGCTGGCCTTCGACAAGGTGCGCGTGCCGGCCAGCCTGCGGCTGGGGGCAGAGGGCGAAGGCTACAAGATCGCCCTGGCGAATCTGGAATCCGGCCGCATCGGCATCGCGGCGCAGTGCGTGGGCATGGCCCGCTGCGCGCTGGACTGCGCGCTGACCTATGCGCAGGAGCGGCAGAGCTTCGGCAAGCCGATCTTCGAACACCAAGCGGTGCAGTTCCGCCTGGCCGACATGGCGACGCGGGTGGAAGCCGCCCGGCAGCTGGTCTGGCATGCCGCCAGCCTGCGCGACGCCGGCCTGCCTTGCCTGAAGGAAGCCGCGATGGCGAAGCTGTTTGCCTCGGAGATCGCCGAGAAGGTGTGTTCCGACGCCATCCAAGTACATGGCGGCTATGGCTACCTGGCGGACTTCCCGGTGGAGCGTATCTACCGCGATGTACGGGTGACGCAGATCTACGAAGGCACCAGCGACATCCAGCGGATGATCATCGCGCGGGAACTGAAGGGCTGAGAGGCAGCAGGTGGTTCTGTAGATCGGGTTGAGCGCAGCCAACCCCCACCTGATGCCGTGGAGGCATCGCTCTGTTGGGCTTCGGGGCGCTCCACCCAACCAACAAGACGACATCGGTGCGGCGACTACAGCGTCCAAACGTAGCGGACTTCCGCCCGCTGCACCCCGCCTGGCGCCATCTGCAGTGTCCATTCAACCGGTTTGCCGCCCATGCGGTCATAGAAGCGTCGCGCAGCCTGGTTGTCCTCGAACACCCAGAGATGGACCCGCTGCTCTCCGCGCTCGCGCAGCCATTGCCAGACCGTTTCCAGCATCACCACGCCGATGCCGGCGCCGCGTCGTGACGGGCGCACATGGAGATTGTCGATCAGCGGCCCCCAGGTGGCTTCCTTGTCGGGCAGCACACAGACGAATCCCACCGGCTCTTCACCCTGCTCCGCCAGCCACGCGCGCCCTTCGCCCAGCGACGGCATGCGCGCGGTCCACAGCGCCAGGCGATCGGCGTCGACTTCGTGGTCGAGGTAAGCATCCGGCAGGATGCCGCGATAGGCAGTCTTCCAGCTTTCCGCATGCAGACGGGCCAGGGTGTCCGCATCCGCGGGGGTTGCGATACGCAGGGTGATCGGTTCGGTCATCGTGTCCTTGCAGCTTCAGTTCGCGCCGGGCCAGGCGCGTTCAAGAATGGGTTTCGGGTCGACATCAGCTGGGAGCGTACCAAAAGCGCCGCCAACGTCCGCCATTCGACTGCGGCAGTAAGCATGAGCCACTGGGGAAGGCGCGAATCGCAGCAACAGGCTGGCCGAGACGGCCACCGCCAGCCGCTCCACCAACCGGCGCGCATCGTACTCCGCCGGTCGGGACAAGGCCTGCTGCAGCACGGTCAGCGCATGATCGAATGCCGCATGCTGACCACGGGCGGCCATCAGCTCTGCCCGCAGTGCCTCCGCCGCATCCGGTTCTCGTGCCAGCGCCCGCAGCACGTCCAGGCACATCACGTTGCCGGAGCCTTCCCAGATCGAGTTTACCGGCATCTCGCGGTAGACGCGGGCCAGTTCGCCTTCTTCCACATAGCCATTGCCGCCCAGCACCTCCATCGCCTCCGCGCCAAAGGCCGGGCCGCGCTTGCAGATCCAGTACTTGGCACAGGGCGTCAGCACACGCCGCAGCGCCGCCTCAGCCGGGTCGTC
>CBIHQA010000257.1:0-5987 GCA_966211475.1 uncultured Neisseriales bacterium | reverse complement strand
CTGCGGCCCCGCGCCCCCGCGGCCCGGGGGGGCTGGGGGGCGGGGGGGGGGGCGGGGTGGCCCCCCCCCCCGACCGCGGGAGATCCCCATGCCAGGAACCTTCCTGACCGATATCCAGACCATCCGTGCCCGTGCCCGCCAGCACATCGAGCAGGGCGCGGTCACCCCCAGCTACGCCGCCGACCGCGACACTGCGCTGCAGCTGCTCAACGAAGCGCTCGCCACCGAAATCGTCTGTGTGCTGCGCTACAAGCGCCATTCCTTCATGGCCGAAGGCATCAATGCGGAATCGGTCGCCAACGAATTCGCCCAGCACGCGCTGGAGGAACAGGCCCACGCCGACCGTATCGCCGCCCGCATCGTTCAGCTGGGTGGCGAGCCTGACCTGTCACCCGACACGCTGAGCGCCCGCAGCCACGCCGAATACGTGGAAGGCAACTCGATGCAGGAGATGCTGAAGGAAGACCTGGTCGCCGAGCGCATCGCCATCGATTCTTACCGCGAAATGATCCAGTTCTTCGGCTCCGGCGACCCGACCACCCGCCGCATGCTGGAAGACATCCTGGCAGTGGAAGAAGAGCACGCCGAGGACCTGGTCACCCTGCTCGGCCGAATGACTGCCCAGGCCGCATCCGACCCACCGGCCGGCCCGACTCCAACTACCACCCTCAACTGAAGGAGGCCCGACCATGCACAACAAATGGCTGATCGCCGGCCTGGCCGGCCTGCTCGGCGCCCTGATTGCCAACCAGCTGCATTGCCGGCGCCGCGATCATCAACACAAGCAGCTCAAGCACGACGTCCAGCGCTGGGAAGGCGAGGGCGGCAATGTACCTGGGGTGCCTCCGGCTGCGGGTGGGGGGTGATCATCCACGGAAGGGTGGGCGCAAAGCGAGCTTTGCTGGTTTGACTGACGGCAACCCATTCGCAGCCCCTTGATCTATTCCCTTCCTCCCCGCTCCTGCCCGCCGGCAGGAGAGCCTCGCTGTCGCTCGTGCGGTGTGTTTCCGGACAAAGCCGTGGGCATCGCAGGTCGTCGTGCCGTAGGGCGCAATAAGCGGAGCGCATTGCGCCTATTCGCAGGATGCTCGCCCTCTGCTTGTTGGTTACTCGCAAATCCGGCGCAATGCGCTGTATTTGTTGCACATTACGACGGGGGCGATTGGGCAAAAAATAAGCGCGGTATTGCTACCGCGCTTAGTGAGTGGACCTGCTTGCGCGAGCGGTTACCCGACCGCGCCCGTCCTGTTTGTTGACCGATCCGGATCAATCATCCCAATCGTCGTGGCCGTGTTTCCAGCCGTGCTTGTACCAGCCACGGTGGCGGCCGTGGTCGTGGGGCATTACGTACACCACTTCGCGCACCGGCTGGGGCCGCACGTAGACGACGTCGCGGACAACCGGACGAGGCGGCTGCACATACACCACTTCCCGTTCCACGCGGCGCGGACGCTGCACGTAGACCACTTCCGGCTCGCGGCGGCGGCTTTCCCAGTCGCTGCCGATGGCCGCGCCACCGGCGGCACCGACCGCTGCGCCGACGATGGCGCCGTTGCGACCGTTGATGTCATGGCCGACCAGGGCGCCCAGTGAGCCACCGACGGCGGCACCGATCACAGCATTCCCCTGGCTGCCCGCATTCGCGACGCCCGCTGCGGCAGACAGTGCCAGCACCAGGGCCAGATAACGTTTACGCATGATGTCCTCCTGTTGAGGGCGTTGGTTGATGGACGCAGCTTACCGCTGGTCGACTGAACTGGAACTGAACTACCTCTATCGCGCTGCAGCCCGCTTCAGGCCTTGAATCACAGGCTGCTCCGCGCTGGCGTCAGTGCAAAAAAGAACGCGACCGGAGTCGCGTTAAAGACGCATTCAGAGGAGAGAGCGCAGATGAATGCAGTGATCGATCAATCGTCATCCCAGTCGGGATGATGCTTCTTCCAACCCTTGTGCTTGCCATGGTCTTTGCGCACGTACACCACGCGTTCGGTGTGGCGGGGGCGGTTCCAGTCGTGGCCGATGGCAGCACCGCCCGCCGCGCCGACGGCGGCACCGATGATGGCGCCGTTGCGGTCGCCCAGTTCATGACCGACGGCCGCGCCCACGGCGCCACCGGCGGCTGCCCCGATGATGGTGCTGGTCTGTGAACCTGCCTGGGCGGCGCCGGCTGTGGTCAGCAAGGCCAGAGGCAGCGTCAGGGAATACTTGCGCATGAAAACTCCACGAGCGATGTTCAATGCGGACAGCCTAACCCCATCTCGCTGAATCGAAGCTGAATCACCTTGTCATTTTGTTTGGCTATCCGACGAAGTGCGGGTCACTGAATGGGAAGGCCGGGGAGCGGCTTAGATATTGAATGGTTGAGCCTGGTTTGGCGTGATATGCCGCGAAACGGGCGGCTATCGCGGGTTAACTGACGAACCAGTCTCATCCATTGCTGCGCCGCAGGTGTCGATGGACTGGCGCCGGCTTCGCGCTTCTGGTTAACTCCGCGCAACCTGATTTTGGATATCCCTGATGACCGAAGCTTTTTGCCCCTGCGGCAGCGATCGCCCCTATCCGCGTTGCTGCGGCCCCTACATTGCCGGCGACCGTCCCGCGCCGACCGCCGAAGCCCTGATGCGCAGCCGCTTCACCGCCTACGCGCACCACCACGTGGACTACCTGCTGTCGTCCTGGCACCCCGATACCCGCCCGGACGCGGCGGACCTGGGCGACCTGCGCGAGATCAAATGGCTGAAGCTGACGGTGGACCGTGTGACCGAGCAGGGGCCGGACGAGGCGATGGTGTCGTTCACCGCCCGCTACAAGATCGCCGGCAAGTCGGCCAAGCTGAAGGAAGTCAGCCGCTTCAAACAGCTGAACGGGAAGTGGTACTACGTGGACGGCGACATCCTTTCATAGTCGCCACCCGCTGCCGTGCCGCTCAGCCGGCCCGGCCACTGCGGCCCAGCATCCGCCACAAGGTGTTGTCGCGGCGTAGCCAGTGGTGCCAGGCGGTGGCCGCGATGTGCAGGCCGACCAGCCACATCAGCACGGTACCGGCCAGCTCGTGCAGCTCCCGCAGGGACCGCCCCAGCGCCTTGTCCGGCGTCAGCCAAGCGGGCAATTCGTTGCCGAAGAACATCACCGGGTGGCCTGCCAACTGCTGCATGAGCAGCCCCAGGATCGGGGTGGCCAGCATCAGCACATAGAGCAGGCCGTGGCCGGCTTGCTGCCAGCGGTGCATTTGCGGCGACAACGGCGGTTGGATGGCCGGCGTGCGGTTGACGGTGCGCCACAGCAGCCGGGGCAGGATCAGCAGCAGCGCCGTCAGGCCGAGGCTCATGTGCAGCGCCATCACTTGCATGCGCTGCGGGCTGCCGCGCGGCGTCATTCCCCTGAACTCGATCAGCAACAACGCCGCGATGATTACCGCCGCCATCGTCCAGTGGAACAGGATGGCGAGGCGGCCATAGGCATGGTCGGAGTTTTTCAGCATGGCAAGGCGTCCGGCGGGGTTTCAGCCATGATAGGCGCCTCTCTCCCCCGCAGTTTGATCACCGGGTTAAGCGCTTGTAAATCTTCGCTTCAAGCGGCGACAGGCGTGTCCGGAGGCTGGATGTGCCCGCTTGGCGTATCGTCCGGTAATCCCGGCCGGGGCCGCTATCCTGCAAGCAGGAGGTCATGGGTGATGCGGGTGAGTGGATGGCGGAACCATGCGGGTCAGCGGCTGACTGCGCTGGTGCTATGGGTGGGGGCGCTGTGGATGGGGGGCGCCATGGCGGCGACTGCGCCGCTGACGGTGCGCCTGACGGGCGAGGAGTATCCGCCCTATATGAGCCAGTCGCTCCCCTATGGAGGCTTGCTGACCCGGGTGGTGATCGAGGCGTTCCGCGAAGCGGGCGTGCAGGTCAACATGGTGTTCGTGCCGAACAACCGTGCCATCACCGGCCCGATGCTCGGGCTCTACGATGGCAGCTTCGGCTGGGCGCGCTCTGCCGAACGCGAGAAGAAGCTGCTCTACTCTCGTCCCATCTACACCTTCCGCATGGTGTTCTTCCAGCGGCGGGATGCCAGCTACCCCTGGCACAAGCTGGCGGACCTGGCGCCGTACCGGATCGGCGTGACGCGCGGCAATCACTACTCGGACGAATTCACCGAACTGCAGCAGGCGGGCGTGCTGAAGGTGGATGAAGCGCTGGACGACATCGACAACCTGCGCAAGCTGGCTGCCAACCGAGTGGATCTGTTTCCGATGGATCAGGAGGCGGGGCGCTTCTTGCTGCTCAACCTACCGCGGGCGGACCGCGACCGCATCGTCTTCCAGCGCGACGCGATCTGGGAGGTGCCGCTGCATGTGGTGATCTGGCGCGGCCATCCGCATGCTGCCGAGCTGGTGGCGCGCTTCAACCGTGGCTACCAGGCGCTCGCCAACAGCGGTCGGCTCAAGCAGTTGATCGAAGACACCCGCAAGGCCTTCGCCGAGCGGGCGGCCAGCAACTGAGTCCTGCTGGGTTCAGCCCGCCAGCCGGGCGGCCAGATGCTGCTGGGCCGCCATCAGCGAGGCGCAGACGGTGATGCCCAGCGCCAGCAGTTCGGCGGTCGGCGGCTTGATGTCCGGGATCATGATCGGCGTCATGCCGGCCGCCAGGGCTGCCCGCACGCCGGGTTCGGAGTCCTCCAGCACCACGCAGCCGGTCGGTTCCACGCCCAGCCGCCGTGCGGCTTCCAGGAAGATATCCGGCTCAGGTTTGCCGCGCGCCACCTGGTCGCCACCGACGATGTGCGGGAAGCGGTGCACCACCTTGGCGTGCTCCAGCTTCTTCAGCGCGATGTCGTGGCGGGTGGAGGTGGCCACTGCCTTGGGCAGCGGCAGTGACTCCAGCCAGTCCAGCATCTCGTACAGGCCGTCCTTCACCGGCACGCCGCCTTTTCCGAACAGCTGCTCCTCGTAGCGGATGCGGAAGCGTTCGCGCACGGCGGCAGCGTCGAAGGTCGGACCGAAGTGGCTGCTCAGGAACACGTCCGAATCGCGGGAATTACGGCCGATCAGCTGCAGCTGGATCTCGGCGGTCATGGTGAAGCCGAAATCGGCGCAGGCCTGGATGCCGGCGACGGCGGCGATGCGTTCGGTGTCCAGCATCAGGCCGTCCATGTCGAACAGCACAGCGTGGAAAGCGCGGGGGGAAGTCATGTCTTGCTCGCGTTCATCAGGTCGGGGAAGGGCGGGCGCATCAATTGCCCGCCGCGGGGAATCGGATCAGTTTCTCGGGCGGCGCCTCGCCGAGCGCCTTTTTCAGCAGGCGGTAGAGGTCGCCATCGAAGGGGGGCAGTGGCGCTGCCAGCAACTCATGCAGCTTGGCCTCGTCTTGCGCGGCGCCTTTGTAGCGCCAGCGGTCCACCACGTGGATCACGTTCAGGCTCTCGATCGTGTCGGTCTCGCGCAGCCCCACCGGGCCGCCCCAGGGCCATTCGGCCAGCTTCAGCTTGCCGAGCGCGGCCATCAGCCGGGCATTGTGGAAGGTCAGCGGTTCCTTGCCGACGCAGGCGCCGTCACACTTGCGGCCGTTCTGATAGTTGAAGCAGGGCGCGTACTGGCGCTTGGAGGCGGCTTCCAGCCCTGTATGGATCAGACACAGGCGGAAGGCGTCTGCCAGCTTGCGCAATGTCTGCTTGGCGTCGCGCGGGCTGTGGAACAGGCCGTACAGCGGCCGGTCGGTGTCGAAGCTGCCGTTGTTTGCGAAGACCAGGTCCGGCCGCATCGCGCCGGACGGCTGAGAGACCAGTGTATAGGCGCACCATTCCTGCTGGTCCGGCAGCGCGCGGTTGAAGCGCGGTTTGTGCTGCTTGATCAGCCGGGTTTCCAGCAGGGTGGCGCCGAGTTCGGTGGGGGTCTCGATCCAGTCGACCCGGCGCAGTTGCACGAACAGTTCGCGCTGCGGATCGCGCCCGCTTTCTGATAGGTGATCGAGGATGCGTTTGCGCAGTTCCTTCGCCCGGGCGAC
>CBIHQA010000256.1:0-6003 GCA_966211475.1 uncultured Neisseriales bacterium | reverse complement strand
GCCAAGGCGGTGGTGTGGGCGCACAACTCCCACATCGGCAACGCCGCCGCCACCATGATGGGCTGGAAGGGTGAATTCAACATCGGCGAACTCTGCCGCACCGCCTACCGCGACCAGGCCGTGCTGATCGGCTTCGGCGCCGACCACGGCACCGTCGCCGCTGCCAGCGACTGGGACGGCGAGCTGGAGTTCAAACGCGTCCTGCCCGCCCGCCCCGACAGCTGGGAACGCCTGTTCCACGACACCGGCGCCGTCCGTTCGCTCACCGACTGGCGCATCCGCAACCCCGACCTGCAAACCTTGCTCACCGGCCCGCTGCTGGAACGTGCCATCGGCGTGATCTACCGGCCAGAAACGGAACGGGCGAGCCACTACTTCGAAGCAGTGCTCGCCGAGCAGTTCGACGCCTATGTGTGGTTCGACGAAACCCGCGCGGTCACGCCGCTGCCCGCCGGCCGGCCGCATGGGGTACCGGATACCTATCCGTTCGGGGTGTGATGGGGCTTTCTGCAACGCGATGTAGGAGCGGGCCATGCCCGCGACAAATTGCTGACAAACCTCTCTCCCGCCGGCGGGCGGGAGTTGGAGGGTGGGAAATTCGTAGGGGGCTGCGGATCGCTTGCCGATGGTCAAACCAGCAAAGCTTGCTTTGCGCCCTTTGGCTGGTGTGTTCCCCACCTTTATCAGCAGCCTGGAGCGGGCCATGCCCGCGACTGTCGGTCCTTCGAAGAGGGGACGGTCGCGGGCCTGGCCCGCTCCGACCGAGGGATCGGTACTGTGTGACCTATACCGGCTGCGGGTCGGGGAAGCGGGTGAAATCCACCACCAGCGAAACCCCCTCCCCCTCCAGCACATCCACAAAGCGGTGGCCGAAGCGGATCTGGCGGGCGTGGTAGTCCGTCCGGGCATGCACGGTGTCGTTCAGCACCTCGTCAATGCCAGTCAGGGACACCGTCAGCACCGCGCCCTCGTCGCACAACTGCTCCAGGGTGTGGCCATGGAAGGGGCTGTGTTCGTCGATGGGATGCATCACCGTCCAGGAGAGGGAGAACGCCGGCGTGCGCTCCCGCACCAGCGGCAGATCGATCAGGTGTCGGAATGATTCACCCTCCACCGTGGTTTCGCGCCGATTGAGGGTCACCTTCACGGTGGCTTCCAGGATCAGGTTGTGGCGTTCGTTGGCTGCCCGCAGCATCAGCGTCGGCACGCCGTTGAAAGGGGCCACCACCATCACATCGCTGAACAGGATGCGGGCTCGGGGCGCGGAAAACCGTGCGAACACCAGCCCGGTGACGGTGGCCACACTGATCAGGCCAACCAGCATCTCCACCGTCGCCAGCGCATGCCCGGCGAGCGTCGCCGGGTACATATTGCCGTAGCCCACCGTCGAGAAGGTGTCGGCGCTGAAGAAGAAACGGTCCGCGAAGATACCCGGCCGCGCATTGCCAATGCTGTCTGGCAGTAGGTAGTACGCGGTCGCGAAAGCCAGGTTGATGCCGAGGAACAGCGCAACGATCAGCGCCAGGAAGCGCGGCCAGCTCAGCCCCAGCACAAAGTGGTAGGTATCGGTCCAGCCCATGCGGGCGGCGCCGATCTTGGTGACCTGGGTGGACCCCATCTGGAACTGAACCCGGCGGGGTTTCGGGGAACGCTTCATTCAGGATCCGCTATCCGAGTGGGTGACTGGAACGGGCCTAAGCGTAGCGTATCCCGGCAATCCTCGCTTGCCGCGGGACAGTGCATGTTGATATGCTTTTGTACTTGATAGGAGCATATTGCATGTCGGATGTCCTGTACCTCCTGTTGGGAGGTCTCCCCCTGCTATCCGATCTGACCTGTCCGCCGCCGCCAATCGCGACGGCGCAGCATGAAGCAGCCGATCCGGCAGCGGAGCGCGGTGAAGAGACCGCCAGCCCGGCCGCACCGCCCGACCCATATTCCTGATCGACCGATCTCGCCTGTCCCCGGGGTAGACCGCCCGCCACACGGATTGCGCTATGCTTGGGATTCACCCTCCCGGCCGGCAAGGCAGTCGATCCATGTACCCCCGTCCGCGCTTCGCCCTCTCCGTTCGCCCTTGTCGGCTGCCCGCTTCCCACGTTGCAGGGAGCGGCTCATGATTCCGCTCTCCTTCGCCACCGCCCGCGACATCGCCCAGCTGGATGCCAGCATTGCGCTGTTGCCCATCGGGTCGTGGGAGCAGCACGGCGCGCACCTGCCGATGACCACGGACAGCTTGGTGGCGATCGCCATCGCGGACCAGGTCGCCGGACGACTGGGTGCCGTCACGCTGCCGCCGATTACCGTGAGCTGCTCACACGAACATGCCGGCTACGGCGTAGGCTGCTCAGTCTCTGCCACCACGCTGTGGCGGCAGGTCAGCGACATGATCGCGATGCTCACCCGCAACGGCACCCGCATGACCGTGCTGATCAATGGCCACGGCGGCAATTACCTGCTGGGCAACCTGGCGCAGGAGGCCAACCTGGACGGACCACAGGTCTTCCTCGGCCCGCAGCGAGCGCACTGGGAAGCGGCCTGCCGGGCGGCCAGCATCGAAACCAGCGTGTCGGAAGACATGCACGGCGGCGAGATCGAAACCTCGATCCTGCTGCGTGCCTGGCCGGACAGCGTACGCACTGACCTGATCGCCGACCACCTGGTGGCCGACCGGCGCCTGCTACAGATGACGGGGCTAAGGCCCTATGCGGAAGCAGGCATCGTCGGGCGACCGTCGCTGGCCACCGCCGACAAGGGGCGACGGCTGCTGGAATCGCTGGGTGAGCAGATCGCAGCGGACGTGAGCCTGTTGATGGCGCCGTCTTGATCCATCGGAACCCGTAGGAACTTGTAGGTTGGGTTGAGCCCCTTCGACAGGCTCAGGACCGAAGCCCAACCTTCGCACCCCCGACCATACAGACTTCGCGTTATTTCCGGCGTTTAGCCGTCAGCCGGACATGCTTCAAGCGCTTGGCGTTGGCGGTTGCACGGGCATGGATGGGCCGCAGCCCTTCGCTCCACACCCTGTCCAGCGACGGCGTACCCCGGCCGGCGAGCCGGAACGGCGTCAGTGCCGCATTGCCGGATAAGCCCAGCAGCGCCATCCCCAGCGACTGTTGCAGGCGCAACGCCTCCCAGCCCGACCGCATCGCGGCCTGCGAAAACGCCACCACTTTTTCCTGCCACATGCGATTGAATTCCGCCTGGTCGTGGGCACTCGGCTGAGAGCCGGCCAGCGCCATGCGGGTGGTGCGGTGGGCGATCACCTGGGGCGCGGCCCAGGCGATTTCCCACAGGGTGAGCGCATTCTTCCAGGGCATGCCAGCCCGGATCGGGAGTGATTTGTAACGGTTGGGCATGGGAATCCTCGCAAGGGGCAGACCGGTGACGGCGCGCATCTGTCGCC
The DNA here is from genome assembly GCA_966211475.1 of uncultured Neisseriales bacterium. Classification (GTDB taxonomy): domain Bacteria; phylum Pseudomonadota; class Gammaproteobacteria; order Burkholderiales; family Leeiaceae; genus Leeia. Next base: position 2,597 of record CBIHQA010000256.1, on the reverse strand, counting down.
ATCACCGGTGGGTCCATCCCCGTCAGCCGAAGGTTCCCCGCGGCGCCCTGCCGTCAGCCTGGCCCGAAGCGCAGTACGGATGTTTTCGACAGTAAAGGCACCTTTCGAAAACCGCTTTTTCCGTCGAATCGCGGGCAAAGCCCGTCAATTCGACGAGCCCACTGCGCTTGTTTGCAGTTTTTACGTCCTTTCTTTCGAAAGGACCAATACCTGCCCGTGCTTGTCGTCGGTCAGATAGAGCGCACCATCCGGGCCGGGCCGCACATCCACCGGGGCGCCAACGCCACGCGCGTCCTGCCAGTCGTGGATCAACTCTACCGGCTGGCCCTTGGGCACGCCCTTGGCGTCGACCGGGAAGGCCATCAGGCGGTGGCCATATTTGCGGTAGCCATGGAAGCCCACCACCAGCCAGCCCCGGTAGGCGGCCGGTGCCTTGTCGCCCAGCCACCAGGCCATGCCCAGCGGCGCGACATGGGCCGGCAGCAGGCGGGTCGGCGCTTCGGTACGGGCACAGGCGTACTTCGGGAACTCCGGCGCGGCCACCTGCTGGTCGTAGCAGAACGGCCAGCCGTAATGCTTGCCGGACTGCAGTACGTTCAGCTCGTCATGCGGCAGCTCTTCGTCGTTGGGTAGGCCCAGCGGCTTGTGGATGGCGTCGCGGCTGTTCTCGCCTTCCAGCACCGTACCGCTCGGGTGGATGGCCAACGCCATGCTGTTGCGCATGCCGGTTGCGAACACCTCGCCGCCGCTGATGTTGCCCTGTTTGTCGACGCGGTAGCGGCGCACCAGGCCAACCGCGTCCTTGCCCTCGGTTTCCGGGCAGCGGCCGGCGGCACGGGTGGCCTCCGGCGCGGATTCGCAGTTGTCGGTGGCGCTGCCAACGTTGACGTAGAGGCTACCGTCCTCAGCGAACGCCATATTGACCAGCGGATGGCGGCGGTCGCCCGGCGGCGGCAAGGTGATGGCGTCTTCCAGCTGCGGCGCCCCCCCGTCGAGCGAGGCAAGCGTAAAGCGGCGGATGCGGCCCGCCTCGCCCAGGTACAGGCGGCCGTCCGGCCCTGCCACGATGCCGTGCGGTCGGTCCAGCCCCGTCAGCACCTGCTTGGCTTGCCAGCCGTTTGCATCGCGGGTCAGCACCGTCAGGCGGCCACGATCGGCCACCCAACTACCCATTTCGGTGACCAGCAGCCGGCCATCGGGCAGGAAGGCGAGGCCGCGCGGCATTTTCAGGCCACTGGCGACCACGCCGACGCAATAACCCGGCGGCGTCTTGACCGCGAGCGGCGGCAGGCCGGCGCATTCGCCAGCCCAGGCGGTGCCGGTCAGGAATCCCAATGCAGCGGTCAGGACCGCGACGGCCCTCACCAGGCCACCTCGGCGGCCGGCTTGAGTTCGGCGAACCAGTTGCCGATCACCCGGTTGTGGTGGGCGATGGCGGCAGTCGCCTTCAGCTCCGGCCGGTCGTAGGTGCTGTGGCCATCCTGCACCAGCACCTGCTTGTAGCCGAGGCTGAAGCCGCAGCGGGAGGTGGTGTCCACGCAGACTTCGGTCTGCAGGCCGCACAGGGTCAGGTGGGTGATGCCACGCTCCTGCAGCATCGCATGCAGGCCGGTCTGGTAGAAGGCGTCCGGCGTGCGCTTGTAGACATGCAGGTCATCCGCTTGCGGCGCGATGGCGGCGTGGACCTGCCAGCCCTCCGTGTCACGGACCAGATCGTCGGTGCCTTCATGCTGCACGTAGATCACCGGGATACCGCTGGCGCGGGCACGGGTGATCAGGCCGGACAGGCGGCTCAGCAGGCCGTCCGCATCGTGCGGCAGGTAGTCGTTGGGAAACATATCGTTCTGAACATCGATGACCAGTAGGGCGTGCTTTGACATGGGGTGTCTCACATCGTAGAGAAGGACACCGGCATGGTACCTCAGGCGCCTGGCGTCGGCATCGGGACAGAAACGGTCCAGCCCTCCAGCGGGTCCAGGTCGGGCGGCAGGCCAAAGCCCTGCTCCCGCCGCTGCCAGCCCCAGGCGGCTTCCACGGCGCACAGCACGGCGTCCAGACTGTCTCCGGTGGCGTCCGCTCGGAGCGTTTCGCGTAGCGGGGCGGCGGCAGACAGCGGGATATCCAGCGGTCGCCCCGCCTCCAGGGCGGCCACGATGACTTCGCGCGCCTCGTGCCGGGCCGGGGTCTGCCTGGCCGGCTCGTCGCTCTTGTAGGAGGCCCGGGTCACCAGCCGGGCGGCGAAGCCCGGGTAGGCTTCGAAACCGATGCGCGTGCTGTCGCCCGCCATCAGCCCCGGCAGATGCAAGCCGGCATCCAGCAAGCGGGGGGCGCCTTCCAGAAACATCCAAGCCACCGGCGGATTGACCCACTTCATCGACGGCGAGGAGCCGGACGGCCCATCGGTCGCCCGGTGGGCAAACTTGCTGCCAACCGGCCGCGCATCGCACCAGGCCTTGAAGCGGGCCCGCAGCGCCTCTCGGGAATGGCGGCGGACCTCGGCGATCATGTCCGGCCAGCGGTCCGGCCAGCCCTGCGCCAACACCCAGTCACGCGGCAGGCCGAACGGCAGGTCGAAGCCGGCCACCCAGGGGCCGGGG
>CBIHQA010000255.1:0-6004 GCA_966211475.1 uncultured Neisseriales bacterium | reverse complement strand
GGAGCGGCTCCGCGGCCACCCGAAGCTGGCCCCGCTATTGCCGGCCGATTTCGTGGCGACGCAATGCACGTTCTTTACGAAGTCTTCGTCGCAGAACTGGCTGGTTCCCATCCACCAGGACCTCAGCATTCCGGTGGCGGCGCGCGTGGACGATCCAGCGCTTCAGGGTTGGTCCCAGAAGGAGGGCTCGCTGTTCGTTCAGCCGCCGGTCGAACTGCTCGAACAGCTCATCGCCGTGAGATTGCACCTCGACCCGTGCGGTCTAGCCGATGGACCACTGCAGTTTGTACCGGGCTCACATCTTCACGGCCGTGTCGTGCCCGAAGCGGCGGTCGCAGCCCGACGCACACAAGAAACGATCTCCTGCACGCTGAAAAAAGGGGATGTGCTACTGATGCGTCCCCTGCTGCTGCACGCGTCATCCAAGGCATCCGGCACGAGCATGCGCCGCGTTCTGCACTTCCTCTTCGGCCCTCGTGACCTGCCTTGTGGCCTCCAGTGGCAAGATGCGGTCTAACCCCTCCACCGCGAAGCCGGCGCAGGGGCAACAAACGCAAGGCATTGTTCCCAACATGACCCTACCGAAAGCATTCGCCGTGAACTTCATCCGCTCACTCGTCGGCAGTTTCCTTGCCGCGCTCCTGGCGCTCTGCCCCCTGCGATGCCCGGCCGAAGCCATAAAGGCTGAGGATCTTTTGATCGGGACATGGCGTCACGAGTCCCTGACCAGGGAAATAGACGGCGAAACCGCAGTCCCCCAAGCAGCGGAAAAAGATACGCTGCTGGAGTACAAGCGTAATGGCACCTGGATACTGACGACACCCTACAACCGATCTGAGGGCACTTACCGGTGGCTGAAGTCCGGGGAGCTGGAAACCCGGACGCTTGAATCAGGCCTCATCATTCAGGTCGGCACAATGTCGGTCAAACAGGTATTGGTTGACCAGAAGAAACTGACCGTTATCACCCGCCAGACGCGGGAGGAAATGGATAAATTCATGGCTCCAGCCAAACCCGGCATTCAAAGGCGGCCCAATCTGGTGGTGCTGACCTCTGTCTTTTCGCGTGTAGCGCCAAAGTGATGCTGCCGCTGGCGGCCAATTGGACGTGGTGAGTAACAACTGCGGAGGTGGAACCGACGCTTTCATGACAGCACCTTGAAATGCGTCATCCACCTATCGTAAAGGCGACACCGGGCATGCGGATCGCATGTTTCATGATTCAATCATCCGGATCGTGAAGTCCCCCAACCCGCCCGGCCTGTTCCCAGATATGCGAATCCATCGCTGCCTTCCCGCCTTAATCCTGCTTGCCTTCTCGCCCATGGCCTTTGCACGGGGAGGGCCGGGGGGCTTCGTAGCGGCCGTGCTTGCAATCATGCTGACCATGGGGGTGATCAGCGGCGTGGTAACCGGCATTGCCCTAGGGCGTTTCTTTCGGAATAAGCGAAAGCCGTGGCTCGGGATCGCCGCCTTGTCTCCGACACTTTATTTCGCGTGGGTATCACCGTCAGCGAGCTTGTTCGGATGGTTTCCCGTTATCGCCTTTGGTGGCCCATTCCTGTCGGCTTTTGTAATAGCGAGAGGCAAACGGCGCCCGACAAACAAGGTCTCCTCATGGGCAAACCATCGGCGGCCGACCCTTCAGGATTGCGTGTTGCGCTGGCTGGCGTGGAGCTATCTCTTCTGGGTAACCGTTTCGTTCCTCAACTTCCAACTGATCGGTTTCCTGGCCTTTCCGCCCGCAGTGTTTTTGTTTTCAGAAGCAATTGAAAAATTCCTGCCGTTCCTCCTGCCTCCTTTAGGGATCGCGATCGGAACGGCGGTTGTCGTAACCGTGTGCTACCTGAAGTTCCGGATACAATCGAGTACCGACCGGTCTGTCACACCGCTCATCTTCAACGGCTGCATTCTGCTCGTCTTCTTTTCCGCCGCGGAAATCTACAGTCGCCAACTGATGGCCGACGCCTTGCAGCAGCATCACCCAGATCAGTTTTATCGACAGTCGTTCCTCAGTTCAGTGCTTTCGTACGACCCCGATTTCCGTGGAGCGCACGCAGGCTTCGACGAGAATGGCGCGTCGTATATCTGGAGCTACGCGGAACGCCGCTTCATCCTGAGCCCCGGACCGGACACCAGTCCGCATAGGGCGAGCCATCCTTCACGTTCGGCGGAACGGAATGCCCTCTCGCTTCACCTACACATTCACCTCAAACCCCAACTCCACCTCCGACATCGGCACGCCGGACATGCTCCAGTTTTCCAGCGTGACTTCGCGCAGCACGATTTCCACGCAGTCCCTTGGGATGCCGAGCGCGCCCAAGCCTTCGACGATGCCCAGGTAGAGCGCCTTTTTCGCGCCCAGTGACCGCCCGGCGATCAGGTCGATGGTGATGAAGGTGTAGCGCGCTTCCTTGCCGGGCGGCACGGCGAAACAGTGCGGCTCGTGGGTCAGCAGGCGGGCGTTGGTTTCGGTGGCGGGTAGTTTCAGCGCGTCCATCATCGCCCGGTTCACGGCGCTGACGATGTCGGCTTGGCGGTTGGCGGGATAGGGCTTGCGCACTTCGATCAGGGCTGCGGGCATGACGCCTCCGTGTCTGGCACAACGAAGATGAACTACAGGGGTCCTGCATCAGGTTAACCGGCCTGGGCGGGGGCCGATATCGTCCTGGCTAGTCGCGTCGCAGCACCTTGCAGGATGGATATTCCACCTGCTGTGGCTGCCAAAAATCACCTATCGGATCGGGATACGTTCAGGACGTTCCATCCCGTCCCGATACATCTCATTATGACGACGGTCTTGACGATCTTACCCGTCCGCCCGTACCTTCCGCCAACGGCATCGGCGCTGTCAGGCCGTGGTTAGCTGCCACCCGTTCTATCACGATGAGGAGCAGATTCACCATGCGCACCACCAACGAAGTGACTCCGGTCGAAGGTTACATCGGTACCCAGGCAGAATGGTCGGCCCGCGTCGCAGCGGACAAGTCGGACTGGCTGATCGCCCTGGAAAACCGCGGTTGTCTGGTCGAATACTGGGCGTTGCGTTTTCCCGACACGCAGGAGCCGCACGACCGCGACGAGGTATACGTCATCATCGAGGGCGAAGGCGAGTTCGACATGAACGGCGAGCGCCGCCCGATCGGCGCCGGCGACTTGATCTTCGTCCCGGCCGGCATGCCCCACCGCTTTACCCGCTACAGCGACAATCTGGCGATGTGGATCGTGTTCTTTGGACCGCAGTACGATCTACGAGCAACGCAGACCGTGGACTAACACCCGCCGGGGAGTTAACCGCCCTTACCGCAGCGGACCGCTCAGGCAAGCTGCGGCATCGCGCCAGGCTCGACCTCGGTACCGCCAGGCCGTGCTTCATCGGACACTAGCTTGTCCAGCAGCATCAACAGCAACTCCGCGTCGAACAGCGCCGTGTAGCTGGTTTCCACCAGGCTGCCGTCGTCCAGGGTCAGGCGGATCCGGGAAGTCCAGGCCGATACGTCGATGTCCGCGATGCGGGCAATCTCGACATCCTGGTCGGGTAGATGCAGGTGGCTGTGGCTGAGTGTGATGGTATCGGTGGCGACGTTGACGTAGGCGCTCACGTCCGTGGCGAAGCTGCCTTGATGGCGGCCCAGGCTGGTGGCGACCCGGAACGGTACGGCCTGGCCTTGCGCCAACTGCTCCAGCAGCACCGGCACCCGCGTATCCAGGTAGCGCTCCATGAAGCCGCGCCGGAAGCGGCTGTAGCCGCCAAGATGGCCGTTGACCGAGCCCCACGCCGGTTCTCCGGCCTTGCGCCAGGCCAGACCGACGGAGACACCGCTGCGGTAGAACTGGCAGGTTTCCTCGATGTCCCGGAAGTGCCAGACGGTGGCGCCTTTGTGGTCGGGCGCTTGCGCCCCGAACTCCCCCAGCAGCCATGCCCCGCGGCGGATGTAGACGCCGGTTGCCGTCAGCAGGATGCCGGCCAACGCGCAGCCTGCCGCCGTCTTGCGGATCAGTGCGATCCCGTCCGGATTGGCCGCGCCCGATACGCTGAACAGGAAGATGCCGAGGCAAAGCAACAGCAGGCCAAACAGGCCGAGCACAATAGCCAGCGCTCCCTTGCTACGGTGTGTGCTGACGACGGTTCCGATGGTGGACACGGGCGACTCCTGCGGGTTCGGATTGGGAATCCGTACGGGGTGAGGCAAGCAAGCCAAGGCGGATAATCTAGCATATTGGCATAACGACGTCGCCTGTATGTCATACCAACGGGCGAGGCGGACGGCCCGTCCGCAGGCATCACACGCCAGCCGCATGGCATAATCCCGACACAAACTTCGCCCAGGCCCACCGCATGTTCAAGCTCATCGTCACCCTGTCGGCCAACACCGCCGCTGACATTCCGCCCGTCGCCGACGCCCTTGCCCGCATGCGGCCGATCTGCCTCGCCGAACCCGGTTGCCTGCAGTGGGAGGCCTACCAGTCGCTGGAACAGCCAGCGAAGTTCGTGCTGGTGGAGCACTGGCAGACCCGCGAACACTGGGATGCCCATGGTGACTTGTCGGCCATCCAGGACATCTACCTGCCCGAGATCCTGCCGCGCATCACGCGGGAGGTGCATCCGTCGCGGACGCTGGGCCACGCGGATTGACCGATTCCCCAGAGATCGCCATGGCAGCCTGCACGCTCGACCACATCACGGTCACCGCTCCGACACTCGAAGCCGGTGCCGCCTTCGTCCAGGACGTGCTGGGCGTCCGGCCCCAGCCGGGTGGGCAGCATCTGCGCATGGGGACGCACAACTTGCTGCTGCGACTGGGGAACCGGTGTTTTCTCGAAGTCATCGCGCCGGACCCTAGCCTGCCTTCCCCTGGTCGGCCACGCTGGTTTGCGTTGGATACGCTTGGCACCAACTCACCACCGGCTTTGTCGACCTGGGTGGCCGGTACGCCTGACATCCACGCTACCGTGGCTGGCAGCACCGAGCCGCTGGGGATGGTCGAACCAATGAGCCGGGGCACCTTGAACTGGCTGATCACCATTCCGGCCGACGGTGCACTGCCGCTCGATGGCGTCGGCCCGGCACTGATCCAGTGGCAAGCCGAGCCGCACCCGGCGGACCGGTTGGAAGACCACGGCCTGTCGCTGGCGGGCCTGGAGTTGTTGCATCCGGACCCAGCCCGGGTTACCCGCCTGCTGCAGTCGTTGCAGTTCGACGGGCCGGTGACGGTGACCGGCCTGCCGCCCGGCGTACCAGCGACCTTGGTCGCCCATATCGACACACCGCGTGGTCGGCGGCAGTTGTCGGTGCCGGGTTGAGTGCAGAACGTCTCCTGCCCCGTGCTTGATTGCCCTTACGATTACCCCTGAAAGCCCCGATGAAACTGCGCACCATCCTCCCACTACTCCTGCTCGCCCCCACCCTCGCGTTCTCGGCGGAAGTCACCGGTACCCTGCTTGCCGGCGGCGGCATCGACGACAACAGCCTGACCATCCGCACCTCACAGGGTAAGCAAGTGACGGCTTACTGCATCGACCGCTGCGGCGACTGGTTCCGGGAAGATGCCAACACCGGGGGCTCCATGCTCAAGCCCGCACTGAAAGGCCGGAAAGTGAGCATGCAGTATGCAGTCGAGCCCAATCGCGATCGCATCGCCGGCCCGGGTGCTGATGAGCCGCTGGCCTTCATCCGCACGGTACGCATCCTGCCGTGACCGGACGCATTCGCCAGGTGGCCCTGCAGCCCATGCTTCGGTCCGCCCGATCCAGCTCGACCACGCGGTAGCGCGATGGCACACACCTTCACCTGCCAGACGGAAATCCGCGTCACGCCGGCGGCCTTCTGGCAAAGCATGTGCATGGAGGCGGTCAATGCGGAGCTGTGGCCGCTGGTCCGGATGACGGTGCCTTCCAGACTGAGGCGGGCCACGACTGCACAATGGATCACCGGCCGGCCGCTGTTCCGCAGCCTGATCCTGCTGTTCGGTGTGATCCCGGTGGACGTGCACCTGCTCCGGTTG
>CBIHQA010000254.1:0-6014 GCA_966211475.1 uncultured Neisseriales bacterium | reverse complement strand
CACCGTCTTGCCGTCCTTCTGCATCTTGTCCATCAGCTTGCGAAGGCCTTCGGTTTCGGACGCGTTCATGCCGGCAGCCGGTTCGTCCAGCGCGACCAGCAGCGGGTCGGTAGCCAGCGCACGGGCAATCTCCAGGCGACGCTGGTCGCCATAGGAGAGGTTCTTGGCCGTTTCGTTGGCAAACTTGCCGATGCCGCAGTAGTCCAGCCAGTACTGGGCGGCCTCGCGGATTTCACGCTCTTCCTGGCGCGCCGCGCCGTGGCGCAGCACTGCACCCAGCACACCGGTCTTGGTACGCACGTGGCGACCCACCATCACGTTCTCGCCCGCCGTCATGTTGTGGAACAGGCGGATGTTCTGGAAGGTCCGTGCGATACCAGCCTGCACCACCTTGTGGGGCTTGGTGGCATCCAGCGGTTGCCCGTTGAAGATCATGGTGCCGGTGTCGGCCTGGTACAGGCCGGTCAGCACGTTGAACATCGTGGTCTTGCCGGCGCCGTTCGGGCCGATCAGACCGCGGATCTCACCTTTGTTGATGGTGAGGGTCACCTCGGACAGGGCCTGCAGGCCGCCGAAGCGCTTGTTGATGCCGCTTACGTCCAGCAATACTTCAGCCATGGTCATTGCCCTTCCGCGATGGTGTCCTGGTTGTCCTGCTCGTCGGCATGGATCTTCTTGTGCGCCGCCATTTTCACGTGATGGGCACTGCGATGCGGATCATCTTCCGAATCGTGCAGTTCCTGGCGACGGCGGGTGGACGGCCACAGGCCTTCCGGACGGTAGCGCATCACCAGCACCAGCGCGAAACCGAACACCAGCATCCGCAGCGTGGAGGCATCCAGCACGTTGCGCAGGAAGTCCTGGCTGACGAAGGTGACGTTTTCCATGATGATCGGCTGAACCCAGTTCACCACGTCACGGAACAGCTCCGGCATGATCGACAGGATCACGGCGCCCAGCACCACACCCGGAATCGAGCCCATGCCGCCCAGCACCACCATCGCCAGGATCATCACCGATTCCATCAGCACGAAGGATTCGGGACTGACGAAGCCCTGATAGCTGGAGAACAGCGCACCGGACACACCACCGAAGGTCGCACCCATGGCGAACGCCAGCAGCTTGATGTTGCGCTTGTTCAGACCCATCGCTTCGGCAGCGATTTCGTCTTCGCGCAGCGCCATCCAGGCACGGCCGATACGGGAGTTTTCCAGGCGCTTGGACATCATGATGATGAACACCACCACCACCAGGAAGAACAGGTAGTAGTTGATGACCGGCGTGAACTCCAACCCGCCCAGGTGCCAGGTGGTCTTCAACGAGAACCCGCCCAGATGCAGCGGCTCGATGTTGTTGATCCCCTGCGGACCGTTGGTCAGGTTGTACGGCCGGTCCAGGTTGTTCATGAAGATCCGGACGATTTCACCGAAACCCAGGGTCACGATGGCCAGGTAGTCACCACGTAGCTTCAGCGTCGGCGCGCCCAGCAGTGCACCGGCCACACCGGCAACCGCAGCTGCCAGCGGGATGACGATCCAGAACGGCCAGTTCATCGCGACGCTGGCCAGACCGGCTTCCATCAGGTGCGGCGAGGACAGCAAGGCGTACAGATAGGCACCCACCGCGTAGAACGCGATGTAACCCAAGTCCAGCAGACCGGCGTAGCCGACCACGATGTTCAGGCCGAGCGCCAGCATCACGTACAGCATGGCGTAGCCCAGAATCCGCACCCAGGTCGGGCCCAGGAACGGTGTGGCATTGACGATGAAGGGCAGCGCGACCAGCAGCAGCGCGAGGCCAGCCCATTTTGCGTATTTGTTCATCAGGCTTTTCTCCGCGAATCAGGCACGGTCAGCGACACGTTCGCCCAACAGACCGTTCGGGCGGAACACCAGGACCAGGATCAGCACAACGAAGGCAAAGATGTCCTGGTAGTGCGAACCGAGGAATCCACCGGTCAGGTCACCGATGTAGCCGGCAGCCAGCGACTCGATCAGGCCCAGCAGGATACCGCCTGCCATGGCTCCGAACAGGTTGCCGATACCGCCCAGCACCGCAGCAGAGAAGGCCTTCAGACCGAGGATGAAGCCCATGTAGGCATCAGCCTGGCCGTAGTTCACGGCACGCATCACACCGGCGATGGCACCCAGACCCGCGCCGATCACGAAGGTCATGGAGATCACGGTATTGATGTTGATGCCCATCAGCCCGGCCACTTCCTGGTTCTGCGCGGTGGCGCGCATCGCCTTGCCAAGCTTGGTCTTGTCCACCAGCAGCCACAGACCGAACATCATCGCCACGGCGCTGATCATGATCACGATCTGCACGTTGGTGATGGTGGCACCCAGGAAGTCGATCGGGTTGGTCTCGACGACAGCCGGGAAGGTCTTGAAGCCGCGGCCCCAGACCATCATCGCGCCGTTCTGCAGGATGATGGAAATGCCGATCGCGGTGATCAGCGGCGCCAGGCGTGGCGCCTTGCGCAGCGGCCGGTAGGCCACGCGCTCCATGAAGTAGGCAAGCACCATGCAGACGGCACACGCCATGATCAGGGCCAGCAGCAACGTGATGGCACCAGGATGCATGCCGAAACCGTTGATGAGCATGCCCAGCAGGGAGATGGTAACCATCGCCCCGACCATCACGACTTCGCCATGGGCGAAATTGATCAGCCCGATAATGCCGTACACCATGGTGTAGCCAAGGGCTACCAGGGCGTAAACACTACCGAGGACCAAGCCGTTCAGGATTTGTTGTAGCAAGACTTGGAGTTGGACTTCCACGGAGTTTCCTCACTGACGTTGTCGCGGTGTCTCTTTTTGCCGCGTGGGTTACATCCCGCTTGATATCGTTATATTTTGGGACGGGTCGGTGGCCCGATCCTGCATCCCGCAACCTGGTTTCGCGTAGTGCGCGACCCCGGCGGCGCGATGCCGGGACCCTTAACAGGGCCGGTGAGGGCGTTGCCTGGTGGGCATCGTCATTTGTGCGTCTACCTCTCTCTTATAGATCGGGGGGAAAGCAGCGCCAACCATTGGGGGGGTCAGCGGTGGCGCGATTATCTGAGCCGTTTCCGACAGTGTCAATTTAACGACTGGTGCTGCGTTGCAGCAATATTAAGGCCTCGATTTGAGCCCCTGTTCATTGAATTTAGTACACACGGGGCCTCGCGGGCAGCGGATATGCGAGCGCGATGTAATAGCTACGTAATCGCACGGATGTAGGCCCGTAATCGGCAAGCGGGTTCATCCCGTGCTGGAGGCGGTTCCGCTACACTCCCGCCAGCCGGCTGTCGGCCAGGCAACCGAGGTTTTTGTCCAGATTAGATATATAGGCAGGCGCGACCACCATGGCGGAAGACGATTCCGACCGAACAGAACCCGCAACGGGCAGACGGATCAGCGAGGCCCGCAACCGGGGCCACGTACCGACATCGCGCGAGCTGCAGACCTTTGCCGCCCTGCTCGCCGCGGTGGCGGGCCTGCGCCTGTTCGGCCCTCGAGTAATGAATGCCCTGCACGACATGATGCTGAGCACGCTCAGCTTCGACTCGAGCCGGCTGGGCGATGGTCACGCGCTGCTGGAACTGCTCTACCAAGAATCGCTACGCCTACTGATTGCCATCGCCCCCTTGCTGGCGGTGTTTGCCGTGGCAGCCGTGATCGGCCCCTTCCTGCTGCACGGCTGGCTGTTTACCTCCACGACGCTGGCCCCCGACCTCTCCCGCTTGAACCCGCTCAACGGCCTGCGTCGCATGTTTTCGCTCAGCTCCTTCGTGGAGCTCGGCAAGGCACTGCTGAAGGCCATCCTGATCGGCGGTCCCGCTATCTGGGTGCTATGGCGGAACAAGGAGATGATGGTCGCCATGGTGCGCGCCGACCTCTCGGGGGCTTTGGACAGCAGTTGGGACCTTCTGCTGCGCGTGTTGTTCTACGGGATGCTGGGCGCGCTGGTGATTGCGGCGATCGATGTGCCCTTTCAGCTCTGGCAGTACTACAAGAGCCTGCGCATGTCGAAGCAGGAAATCCGCGACGAGATGAAAGAGGCCGAGGGCGATCCGCAGATCAAGGCACGCATCCGCTCCATGCAGCGAGAGGCCGCCCGTCGCCGCATGATGGCCGCAGTGCCGAAGGCCGACGTGATCGTCACCAACCCGACGCACTACGCCGTGGCGCTCGAATACCATGCCGGGATGACGGCCCCGAAGGTCAGCGCCAAGGGCATGGGGGCAGTGGCGGAACGGATCATGGAGCTTGCCCGCGAGAACAACGTCCCCATTCTGCGTACCCCGCCGTTCGCCCGGGCCTTGTACCGCCACGCGGAGCTGGATCAGGAAATCCCGGCGGCCCTGTACACGGCCGCCGCCGAAGTGCTGGCTTACGTCTATCAGTTGAAGCTGCACCGGACCCAAGGCGCCCCGATGCCGACCGAGCCCGGCGAGCTGCCAGTACCGGCCGATCTGGTCCCGCCGGAACAGCCGGACATCGCCCGCCTCTGACGGGCCACTGCAATCCTCCCACACACGCCGGGCGACCGCAGTAGAATGCGGGCTGAACGGATTCCGCACACCGCATGCCCAACTTCAATCTCAACCGCCTGGCCGGCCCTGTCCTGATCATCATGATCCTCATGATGATGGTGCTGCCGTTGCCGGCGCTGCTGCTCGACCTGTTCTTCACCTTCAACATCGCGATGTCGATCATCGTGATGCTGGTGGCGCTGTACACCATGACGCCGCTGGAGTTCTCGGCCTTCCCGACCGTGCTGCTGATGACCACGCTGCTGCGGCTGTCGCTGAACGTGGCGTCCACCCGGGTGGTGCTGCTGGAAGGCCATACCGGGCCCGACGCGGCGGGCAAGGTGATCGAAGCATTCGGCACCTTCCTGATCGGCGGCAACTACACCATTGGTATCCTGGTCTTCATCATCCTGGTGGTGATCAACTTCGCGGTGATCACCAAGGGTGCAGGCCGGATCGCCGAAGTGAGCGCCCGCTTCACCCTGGATGCGAGGCCCGGCAAGCAGATGGCGATCGACGCGGACCTCAACGCCGGCATGATCGCCGAGGACGAGGCGCGCAAGCGCCGGCAGGCGATTGCCCAAGAGGCCGAGTTCTTCGGCTCCATGGACGGTGCGTCGAAGTTCGTGCGCGGCGATGCGGTCGCCGGCATCATCATCATGCTGCTCAATATCGCCGGCGGCCTGATCGTCGGCATGGTGCAACACGACCTCGGCTTCGCGGACGCCCTGAAGACCTACACCCTGCTGACCATCGGCGACGGCCTGGTAGCGCAGATTCCTGCCCTGATCATCTCGACCGCGGCCGGTATCGTGGTCACCCGCGTGGACACCAACGAAGACCTGTCCACGCAGCTGCTCGGCCAGCTGTTCAAGCGCCCGCAGGTGATGTACCTGACGTCCGGCCTGCTGGCGATCTTCGGCGTGATTCCCAACATGCCGCATATCGCCTTCCTCGGCTGTGCCGCGCTGCTGGGCAGCATCGGTTACCTGATGGACACCCGCCAGAGGCGCGCAGAGGCGGCGCAAGAAGCCGCTGCCGCCGAAGTCCCCGCCCCCGCCCCGGCGCCAGAGGTCAGCTGGGCCGATGTGCAGCCGGTGGACATGATCGGGCTGGAGGTCGGCTACCGGCTGATCCCGCTGGTCGACCGCAACCAGGACGGCGAATTGCTGCGCCGGATCCGTGGCATCCGCAAGAAGATCGCGCAGGACATGGGCTTCCTGGTGCCGGCGGTGCACATCCGCGACAACCTGGAGCTCAAGCCCAACGTCTACCGGATCGCGCTGAAGGGCGTGGACATCGCGGAAGGCGAGGCCTATTCCGGCATGTTCCTGGCCATCAATCCGGGCCGCGTGATGGGGCCGATGACCGGCATCGAAACCACCGACCCGGCCTTTGGCCTGCCGGCGGTGTGGATCGAATCGCGCCAGCGGGAACAGGCACAGATGCTCGGCTACACGGTGGTGGATGCCAGCACGGTGATCGGCACCCACCT
>CBIHQA010000253.1:0-6015 GCA_966211475.1 uncultured Neisseriales bacterium | reverse complement strand
CTTGTCTCCTATGGGAGGGTCCCTTGCGGGCAGAGGGGGCGTAGGGCGCAATAAGCGAAGCGCATTGCGCCGTATTTTCGGGATGCAATTCCGCCGTAGGTTTTGTTAACCGCGAATCCGGCGGAATGCGCTTCGCTTATTGCGCCCAACGGTATGGCTAGTGGCGGGTGGAGGCCTGTTGCTGAATTTCAGTGAATCCGGCCGCCGCTTCCTGCACGTCCGCCGGGAAGTCCTCCATCTCGAACACCTGGCGGATTTCGATCACTTCGTTGTCGCCGGCCGGGCAGCGCTTGGCCCACTCGATGGCTTCTTCCTTGGACTTCACCTGGATCATCCAGTAGCCGCCCAGCACCTCCTTGGCCTCGATGAACGGGCCATCGGTGACCGACGGCTTGCCACCCTGGAAGGACACGCGGGCACCCGCCGAAACCGGGTGCAGGCCGTCCAGCGACAGCAGCACGCCGGCCTCTTGCAGCGCCTCGTTGTACTTCATCATCGCGGCGACAGCGTCCGCATCCGGGGTGGTGCCGGGGGCGGCGTTCTCGTAGCCCTTGGGGATCATCAGCATCATGAAACGCATGGTCTTGCTCCATTGAAAGATTTGGAGGTTTCTCGATTCAAGGGCTTGTGAAAAAATTCGTAGCGAGCTTTGCATGGCCATTCGACTAGGCGCTCAAAAGGCGAACGCCAAGTCGCTGGTCAGCGGCTCGAGCTTGGTCCGAGAAGCGCAGCCGTACTAGGGTACGGTGAGCATTGCAGGGCCGAGATCGGGCCGCGCAGTAGAATTTTCACAAGCACTCAGTGATCGACGCCAATCATCCAGCCCACCCCAAACCGGTCCGTCAGCATGCCGAAGCATTCGGACCAAAAGGTCTTGCCCAGCGGCATCTGCACCTGGCCGCCCTCGACCAGCGCGTTGTACAGGCGCTCCGCATCGGCGGGGGTCTTCACGTTCAGCGACAGCGAGAAGCCCTGGAACTGTGTCTTGCCGCCACAGTTGCCGTCCGACGCCATCACCACGGAGTCGCCAATGCGCAGGCTGCTGTGCATCACCTTGTTTTCCGATCCCGGCGGCACCATGCCGGGCGGCGGCGGTTCCGGGCTGTCGCTGAAGCGCATCAGCATTTCCACCTGGGCGCCGAGTGCCTTCTTGTAGAACTCGATCGCCTCTTCCGCGCGACCGTTGAAGAACAGATAGGCTTGGACTTGCATGATTCATCTCCTTGTCGATGGATGGGGAGGGGAATATGACCCGCTCACCTGCTTGTCGAATGCCGTTTCGTGCTTTCGACATCCGCCTGAAAATTTTTTACTGGTCCTTTCGAAAGAAAGGGCGGAAGAGCTGTAAACAAGAGCAGTTGGTTCATCGAATTGACGGGCTCCGCCCGCGACTGATGGAAAAAACGGGTTTTCGAAAGGTGCTTTTACTTTCGAAAACATTAGCTAGCTGGACCGGATCGGCCCCGCATCAGCCCGCCGTCACAGCGGCACGGTATTCCGCCGCCGCAGCGCCGAGGTGCTCCAGCTCTCGGACCGGCCGCACTTCCACACTGCCGAGTCGGGCGCCCGGAATGCCGGCTGCCATGTGCAGCGCATCATGCAGGCCATCTGCTTCGATCAGGAAGTAGCCCGCCAGTTGCTCCTTGGTCTCCGCAAACGGTCCATCGGTGATGGCAATCCGCCCGTTGCGAATACGCAGCGTGGTCGCGGTCTCCACGCCTTCCAGCGCCGCGCTGCCGAGAAAGGCACTGCGCTCGCAGAGCGCATGCTTATGGCGTTGGCAGTCGTCCATCAGGCCCCGCCATTCGGCGTCGGGCAGCACCGACATCCTGCGTTCTTCGATGTAAATCAGGCACAAATACTTCATGGCATCCGTCCTCCTGGGTAGATGGGTCAACAGGGTTCCCACCCGCTGGTCGAACGGCGAGCGCGGATTTCGACATCCTCCGCGAACGCGTTGCGCCGGACTTCCCGAGGATCAGGACGCCAGCTCGCCCGGCAGATCCCGCACTGGCCGCACCTCGATGCTGCCCAGCCGCGCCGGCGGGATGCGAGAAGCCACCTGGATCGCCTCGTTCAGGTCGCGCGCCTCGATCAGATAGAAGCCGGCCAGCTGCTCCTTGGTTTCGGCAAACGGCCCGTCGGTGATGCTGACCTTGCCCTGCCGCAAACGGACGGTGGACGAGGTACTGACCGGTTGCAGCGCCTCGCCGCCGAGGAAATGCCCGGAGCCGCGCACCTGCTCACCGTAGGCCATGCATTCGCCCACCAGCGACTGCCATTGTTCCTGCGGCATGCTGTAGACCTCGTTTTCGTCGTAATAGACCAGGCAGACGTATTTCATGGAGAACCCCGTGAGGTGATTGTGTGTTGGACGCTTCACTAGTCGAACGGGACGGTGACAAATCGACACACAGTGTCTGTAGCTTGGACTGAGCCTGTCCAAGGACTCAACCAAAGCTACGATTGCGCTTCATCCAGTTCATCCAGCCGCCGCTGCAAGAACCGCCGTTCCGGCTCCTGTTGTGTCAGCGTCAGTGCCTGACGATAGGCGCCGCGAGCCTCTTCCCTCAGCCCAAGCTGCCGGCAAAAGTCGGCCCGTGCCGCATGTGCCAGATGAAAATCCTGCAACTCGCCCGCAGCCAGTAAACCATCCACCAGCGCGAGCCCAGCGGCCGGGCCATCCCGCATGGCCACCGCCACTGCTCGATTCAATGCCACCACCGGAGAGGGCGTGACACGCAGCAGCAGGTCATACAGTGCCACGATCTCCGCCCAGTCCGTCTCCGCGCTGCTCGGCGCCTCCGCATGCACGGCGGCGATGGCAGCCTGTAGCGAATACGGGCCAACCTGCCGCGACGACAGCGCCTGCCGGACCCGTGCGATTCCCTCGGCAATCTGCACCCGATCCCAGCGCGAACGGTCCTGGTCCGCCAACAAGATCAGGTCGCCGTTTGGCGTGCTGCGTGCCGCCCGGCGCGACTCCTGCAGCAACATCAGCGCCAGCAGGCCGATGGCTTCCGGCTCCGGCAACAGCTCGATCAGCAGGCGTGTCAGCCGGATTGCCTCGCCGGACAGATCGTGGCGGGTGAGCGAATCGCCGCTGGAAGCCGAATAGCCTTCGTTGAACACCAGGTAGATCACCCGCAACACGCTATCCAGCCGCTCCGGCAATTCGGCCTGCGATGGAACTTCGTAAGGGATGCGGGCGTCGCGGATCTTGGATTTGGCCCGCACGATGCGCTGAGCGAGCGTCGGCGCAGCCGTCAGGTAGGCACGGGCGATCTCCTCGGTGGTCAGCCCACAGACCTCGCGCAGCGTCAGCGCGATCTGCGCATCCGGCGCCAGGGCCGGGTGACAGCAGGTGAAGATCAGCCGCAGCTGGTCGTCCTGTACGCTGTCGCGCTCCAGGCTTTGCTCGGCGGAGGCGCCCTCGTCCGCAATGTTCTCGACGAATTCGTTGAAGTCCTCCACCGCCGCGAAGCGCGACTGCCGGCGGATGCCGTCGATCGCCTTGAAGCGGCCAGTGGACACCAGCCAGGCCCGCGGATTGTCCGGCACGCCCTCAATGGGCCACTGTTCCAGTGCGGCCCGGAAGGCATCGTGCAGCGCTTCTTCCGCCAGGTCGAAGTCGCACAGCAGCCGAATCAGGGTCGCCAGCACGCGGCGCGACTCGGCCCGGTAGATGGCCTCTACCATCCGTTGCGCATCAAGGGGCGCATCAGGGGAGGGCTGCAAGGTGTCCGTGGGCGGACGCTGGGACATGGGACGAGTGCTCCGGTGATCGTCCAGACAGCGTAGCAAGTCGACCACCCCTGCGCTACCCTTTCGTCATGAAGCCGGCTTGCCCTGGCGCCCACATCCGCCGCAAGATGAACACCCTGCGGGAACCCGTGTCCCGACCAGCCGACAAAAGGGCTGGAAACCTAGCAGGCACAGGAGCCTCATCCCATCCATGAATCCGAAACGCCTCCTCTCCCTGGCAGCCATGCTGGTACTGGCCGCCTGTGCCGCACCCGGCCCGTCGCGGGTGCAACTGACCGCACCGAACGGTGACATCTACGCCGGCTGGCTGGATAACGAACGCGACTGGATCACCGTCGACCTCGGCACAAACCGCTACCAGGGCCGGCTGATCACCTCCGGCGGCATGCATGGCCAGGTGCATACCTATGGCGGCATCGGCGTGGGGTCAGGGCGCTGGGGCGTATGGGGAGGCGTCGGGCCGACCTACATCGACACGGCTGACACACAAGGCAAAGCAGTCCTGCATGGGGACGACGGCGGCACGCTGGAGTGCGACTTCCAGCTCGACGGCCGTCACGCGCTGGGGCACTGCCTGGATCTGAAGGGCAAACGCTACGTGCTGGAGATCATGAGCGGCCGCCCAGGCGGCTGAGCCGCCATTTCCTCCAACCCTGTCCAGCAGAAACCTTGGAAGAGCCTAAACCCTGGCTAAGGGCCGTTCGCCCTGAGCCTGTCGAAGGGCGTTGCACCCACAGGCTTTGATGCGTCAACACGTTCGGCTTTGATTTGGTTAGCGTTAGTTCGAAGGGGGCTTACACCGACAACCGCAGCTTGCCGAGGGCAGGCGTGGCGGCGCCATCCGTGACGGTGCTCGCCAACGGCGGCTCGCTGTCGGCAATGGTCGCCACCTGCCCGTCGATGAACACCTTCAATTCATTCGCCTCGAAGGCGACCCAAGGCTCATTGCGGGTCAGCGGCTGGGTAGCGACGATGATGATGCGGTCGTCCGGCCCGTTATGGGCGCTCAGGTCCATGCTCATATCGCAGTCGACCAGCTGCGCCGTGCAGAACGGCGCCTGCCGCGCCACATAGTGCAGGTTGGTCGAGCAATGCGCGAACAGCGCATCCCCGTTGGACAACAGGTAATTAAAGCTGCCGTGGGCCGCGATCTCCGCCGTGATCTCGCGTAGCGCCCGGGTCAGCTGCGGCAGCGACGGCGCCGACGAGAAGCGCTTGCGCACCTCCTGCAACAGGTAGCAGAAGGCGTATTCGCTGTCGGTCGTGCCCACCGGCGTATACAAGCCGTTGAGCTGTGGGTGGAAGTCCTTCAGATCCCCGTTGTGGCAGAAGATCCAGTACTGCCCCCACAACTCGCGCATGAACGGATGGCAATTGTTCAGCGCAATCTCGCCGTGGGTGGCTTTGCGGATGTGTGCGATGGTATTGCGGGATTTGATCGGATAGCGCTTGATCAGCTCGGCCAGTTGCGAATCGACCGACGCGCACGGGTCGATGAACACCCGGCAACCGGATGCTTCAAAGAAAGCGATGCCCCAGCCGTCCCGGTGTTCGTCGGTCTTGCCGCCGCGTGCGGAGAAGCCCTCAAACGAGAAGGTGATCGCCGCCTGGGTATTGCTGTTCATGCCGAGCATCTGACACATGGGCTGTGTCCTGTAACCTGCGCTACTTGAATCTGTCACGATAATGCAGCGACGTGCCTGCTGCGTCCAGTGTCTCGTCACCGCCAGGGCCGCCTGCGAGCCGTTTTCCGCTGGGCGGCGGCTTTGGCTAAACGTTGCACGCCCTACCTTAGCATGCGCCTATAGCAGTTAAAAGAATAAAAAATTCACGATTTATTCTCTTTCTGGTGGGTATGGTCGCTGTTCGCTGGGACGGCCGCAAGTCGCGCTTCGGCGCTCTAGCAGAAGCATCCTCCTCTCGGGGAACTGCGCAGGCCGGTTCCGGTCTTTCTCCCCTGGGCAACGGGCGACGCTTCTTTGCCATTGCGGTAAACTCGCGAACGCTTACCGGCGCCGCAGAGTCAGCCGTGGAGCCCGGAAGCGATAAGCCGTAGGACCCCTACATTCCCGTTTCAACCCTCTACATTAGAAAGTCATCGTCACCCATGAGACGAATCGGCGTCTACGTCGACGCAAGCAATGTGAGCATGACCGGCGGTCATGGCATGCGTTATGAAATCCTCCGTACGCTCGCCTGCCGGGCGGATAGCGAACCCCAGCGACTGAATGTCTACCTGGCCTTCGACGA
>CBIHQA010000252.1:0-6023 GCA_966211475.1 uncultured Neisseriales bacterium | reverse complement strand
TGGGCGAACCCCGCGGCGACCACAGTGACTTGGTGTCCCATGCGAACCCACTCGCTGGCCATCAGGAAGGGGCGGTATTCCATGCCTAGCTGCAGATCGCCGGCATAGTGATTCAGATAGAGGATGTTCATCGGCTTACGGGTCCTTTCGAATGGAAAGGACGGAAGGAATCCAGCCCAGCACGGTTAATGGGTCGAATCGGTGAGTTTTGCAGGGACTCGTCAAGAAAGCGGTTCCGAAAGCGGCCTTGATGTTCGAATGCATCAGTTCAGGCTGCGATAGAGGGCAACCAGCTTTTCCGCCTCGCGCGCCCATTGGTAGCGTGCCTCGACAGCGCGGCGCCCGTTTTCGCCGAGTCGGCGGGCACGTTCGTCATCGCCAAGCAGGGTTTGAATCGCCTGTGCGGTGGCGTTGACGTCGAGGGGATCGACGCACAACCCGCAGTCAGCATCCTCGACGATCTGCCGCCACAGCGGAAAATCCGACGCAATCGCCGGGATACCCGCCGCCATGTATTCGAACAGTTTGATCGGCAAGGCATCCAGGTAATTGGGAATGGGGTGCAACGTCACCAGGCCGACCTTGGCACGGGCCAGGGTGGCGGCCACGCCAGCCCGATCGACCACACCGAGGTATTGGGTATGCTGCCAGCCGGGGTGGGCATGCGCTTCGGCCTCCAGGCTGGCTTCGTTGAACGCGCCGGCAAGCAGCAGGCGGGTATCGGCCTGCTCGACCGCGGACAGCGCCTCCAGAATGCCCCGCACACGGGTGATGCCACCAAGATAGCAAACCGCGTCGTCCTTACCGGACCAATCCGCGGCGGGCATCAGTTCTTCGAGAATGGGAAAGTTGTTCACATCCACCGTTCGCGGGTTGCGCCGCAGGAACCGGTCGCGGATGGTCGGCGTCGCCGCGACGACAGCAGAGAAGCGCGCAGCAGCCCAATCCTCCAGCCATTCGAAACCGCGCGACAGCAGGCGACGCAGCCAGGGGCGTATCCAGGGTTTGGAGAGAATCTGTCGCGGCACGTCCTCGTGGACGTCGTAAATCACGCGCGCACCGCCAAGCCGCAGCAGCAAGCCGACCGGGATCAATTCCGGGTCGTGGAAATGGTAGACGTCGGCACGAAGTGCGCGGGCCATCCGGTAGACGCGCCAGACCGCGCCACTCATCCGGGCCAGACGGCCCTTTGCACGCCCCACGTCGCGAATACTGACACCGTCACGCGTGTCGTCCCCCAGTCCGTCGGCCACCACCAGGGTGACCTTGAATCCGGCTGCAGACAGGCTGCAGCATTGCTTGACGAAGACACGGATATCGCCGCGCGGATGGGCGCTGGTCAGCACAGCGACGTTCAGGGAGTCCGGTTTCATTTACCCGCAGACAGGAGTTGACGATAGAGGTCCGCGAGGACGGACAGATTGGCGGAAAACCCAGCCTGTTCCTGGATCAGCCGATGGTTGAGCCGAGCCGTTTCCGCATAACGTTCGGGGACCTCGGACCACTGCATGGCAGTGAGCAAGGCGTCGGCCAACTGATCGGGTTGTTCCACCAGCAAACCGTTCAGGCCGTCCACCACCCATTCGCCATTCGCGGGCAGCGCCGACAAGACGGGCAGGCAGCCGTAAGCCATTGCTTCCAGCAGACTGACCGGCGTACCGTCGCTGGTCGGGACGCTGACGAACACGCGAGCCTGGGCGTAGTGGGCAAGCAATTCGTCGTGCGCGAGAAAACCGGTGAACTCAACGCTGTCACCGAGATCCAGTTCCGCAGCCAACGCCTTCAGCGCCGGCGTGTCGGTGCCGCTGGCGGCGACTTCCAGTATCCAGCCATTGGTATCACCGCGCCGATGCAGCGCGGCAAAGGCGCGCAGGATTCCGTCGATCCGGTATAGCGGCTTGTGCAGACGGCACGACAGGATGCGCCGAGGCCGGCCTGCCACATCGGGGGCCGGCGGCAGATTGTCCAAGCCGAAGAGTACACGACTTGCCGGGCGTTCTTCCCCAGCAACCGTGCGTGCCGCACGCAGCAGATCGCGGGAGTCTCCCGTCCATGCCGACGCGGACCGTAGATTACTACGGACCAGGGAATGCAACAGCCGGTTACGCCCAGGTGTCAGCAGCACGTCCGACCCCCAGCACGACAGAACGGTCGGAATACCACTGCCAACAGCGGCACGCCGGGCATGCCAGGCGACGCTGTTTGCTTGCTGGACGTGAACCAGTTGAGGCTTCCAGCGACGAATCGCTGCACGTAAGCGGCCCGTCGTCCGCCAGGCCGAAAAACCGAACTCCACCGGAACGACATCAACCAGGTTGTCCGGCCGCCACTCCGGCTCCGGCTCGCCATTCATCGCCAAGACGACCTGGCGTGCATAGGGAGAAACGGCGCGCAAGAAACGCTGCGTATGGATGGACTTGCTGCCGATCAACAGCAAGGTGTCCATGAGCGGAGCGACTCCGCTCATGCCTGTTCACCCGCCCAGGCTTGATACCACGGCGCCAGCTCGGGATGTTCGGCCAGATACGGGGCATCCAGCGTGCGAGTGTCGCCCACCACCTGCGCCGGGTTGCCCTTCACGATCGCAAAATCCGGCACTTCGCCGTCCACGTAGCTATAGGCGGCAATCAGGCATCCCTTGCCGATGCGGCTGCCCGGCATGATCACCGAATGGGGGCCGACGAAGCTGTAGGCGCCGATGTCGACCGATGCGCGGCGGTACCCGACCGGGTCCTGGTGCCCGAGGTAATGCGCGCCGTAGAGGCGCAGGGCAATATGGCTCGAATGCGTGAGCACCGACACGAAATTGGTAATCTGGCACCCCTCGCCGATGGAGAGGCCGCCACTGGCATCGATGAAGTTGAAGTGCCCGATGAAGACATTGTCTCCAAGCTGCAGCTTCGCCGGCGCTTCCAGATAGGTGGAGGTGGAGACCCGCGTGAGCGGCAGATGGGTGCCGTCTCCGCGCCGCCAACCGACCAGCATCACCGGCCTGGCCCAACGGGCGACAATGCGCCGCAGCCGGCGCTTGATGGCGTCAGCGATCCGCATGCACCGCCTCCTGCCTGACCGCCCGGGCCAGCCAGCCAAAGAACATGATGTAGTAGATTGCCATCGCAATGGAGATCAGCCCCAACCCGTAGTCGACCCGATGCCACCACAGCAGCCCCATCGCCAGGCCGCCCAGGTAAAGCACGATGCCCACCACGGCAAAGATGAATGCCGCCCGCTGACGGCCTAGCACTAGCGGTGCCATCGCCAGCGGCGACGCCACGAAGTACAACAGTACAAAGGGTGAGAGCCATTGCGCGTAGCGGCCCGCCTCTGCCCATTGCGGGCCAAAAATGTGCGCGAACAGCCATTCCCCGCCCAACCCCAGCACCAGCGTCGGAATCAGGGCGACGGTGCCGAGCAGGATTGCCATACGCTTGAGCATCGGCCCCAGTGATTCGCCTCGGTTCCGCACCTCGGCCATCCGCTGATAGAACACCTGTCCCAGCACGCCCCCCACCAAGCCGACCGGCGTCTTCAGCACGCGCATCGTCAAGCCGTAGAAGCCGAGCGCGGCCGGCCCACCATAGTGCGCCAGCAGCCAGAGCGCTCCGGTCTCCTGGAAGGCGTAGACGAAGGCGTGCACGGCATTCACGGCGGGGAACTGATGGTACTGGCGGGCCAGCCCGACCATCTTTTGCCAGCTGACCTGCCGGAACAGGCGAAAACGCGTAATCAGCAGGTTCCAGCCCAGCACCAGCGTGGCAATGCCCTGTCCGGTCAGCTGGCCAAGGATTAACCCCTCCTCGCCCGCCCCCATGGCACCGCCCGACAACTGGGCGGTCACCATGCCACCGCTCTGCGCGAATCGGGAGGTCGACATCAGCCGATCGCGCCGTCGGCGATTGGCCCAGTTGGTCAGAGCCTGCGTGGTGCCAGCGAGGCCGACCGTCACCGCCAACAGAGGCAACCAGGGACCGATCTCCGGATGTCCCAGCCAAACCGCGAGTGGTGCTCCGAACAGCAGACCAACGATCAGTAGGGCAATCGTCCAGGCCGCGGCCACCAGCAGGGACAAGGCCAGCAAATGGACAGCGTCATCCTCTTCCGCCGGCAGCACAATGGCCAGCTCATAGCGGCCAGTCGCGACCACCGCCAGGTTGCTCATCAAGCCACTGTAGAAGGCAAACAGCCCGAAATCCTCTGGTCCGTACAGGCGCGTCAGCAGCGGCGCTGCCAATAGGGGCAACAACTGCGCCAGCGTGGCGCCGGTGAGCAGGGTCACAATGCTGCGCAGGAACCCCCGCTCGCCGGACATGGTGCGGAACGGATCAGGCGACGGCTGCGCGAACGGCAGCCACGATGCGGTCTTGCGTCGGCTCGTCCAGATAAGGATGCATCGGCAGGCTCATCACCCGGCGCCCCGCGGCCTCGGCAAGCGGGAAACTGCCTTCTCCGAGTCCCAGAGAGGCGAACGCCGGTTGCAGGTGCAACGGAATCGGATAGTGAACAGCCGTCGGTACGCCCGCGTCCTTCAAGGCCGCCTGAACGGCATCGCGATTGTCCACCTCGATGGTGTACTGGGCGTAGACGCTGCTATTGCCCTCCCGCAGCACCGGGGTCTGTACCACACCGCGCAGTTGCTCGGTGTAGCGGGCACCGATGCGCTCGCGGTCTGCCACTTCTGCCGGAAACGCATCCAGCTTCGCCAGCAGGATGGCTGCCTGCAGCGTATCCAGCCGGCCATTCAGGCCGATGACCGGGTGGTGGTAGCGACGGTCCTGGCCGTGGATGCGGATTTCACGCATCTTCTTGGCCAGCAGATCGTCGTCGGTAAAACAGGCGCCACCGTCCCCATAGCAACCCAGTGGCTTGCTGGGGAAGAAACTGGTGGTTGCGAGGGTGGACAAGCCGCCCGATTTGCGGCCCCGGTAACTCGCCCCGAAGCTCTGCGCACCATCCTCGATCACCGCTAGGCCATGCTTGGCAGCAACAGCGTTGATCGCGTCGAAATCGGCGCATTGACCATACAGGCTGACCGGCATGATCGCCCGGGTCCTAGGCGTGATCGCGGCCTCGATCAGCGCCGGATCCAGGTTCCAGGTCTCCGGATCGATATCGACGAACACTGGCTTGGCGCCCAGCAGCGCGATCATCTCGCCGGTCGCAATGAAGGTGAACGGCGTGGTGATCACCTCGTTGCCCGGCTGGATGCCGAGCGCCATCATGGCGATCATCAGCGCGGTGGTACCGTCCGCCACGCCCACGCAATGCTTCACGCCAACATAGGCGGCCAGCCGGTCCTCCAGCTCCTTGACCTCTGGTCCCATGATGTACTGGCCGTGGTCGAGCACGCTCTGGATGCGGTTATCGATCTGGGTTTTCAGGTCGCGGTACTGCGACTTGAGGTCGATGAAATCCATGTTTTCGTTCTATCCCTGTGTCGCCGACAGGCCTTCCGGTCAAGCCGGCTGGCAGGCGGATTCGGTAATTTGGTATTGGCTGCCGCAGGCAGCGCAGGTTTGATGGCCGATCGCGTCCCGCAAGCGTTCGCCGCATTGGCACATCCAGCCCAGCCGCTTTGCCGGGGTTCCGACCATCAGGGCATAGGCCGGCACATCCCGCGTCACCACCGCACCGGCACCGATGAACGCGTACTCGCCGATCTCATGCCCGCAAACCACAGTGGCATTCGCGCCGATGCTGGCACCGCGCCGCACCACAGTACGGCGGTACTCGTGCTTGCGGGTCACGTGGCTGCGTGGATTGTTCACGTTGGTGAACACCATCGATGGGCCACAGAACACGTCGTCCTCCAGCGTTACCGCATCATAGATCGACACATTGTTCTGGACTTTGACGTTGTCACCGATCACCACGTCGTTGCCGACGAACACGTTCTGTCCGAACGAGCAGCGGGCACCGATCTTCGCCTGACCGCAGATATGCACCCAGTGCCAGACACGGGTGTCTTCGCCGATCTGTGCGCCCTCGTCGACGATCGCAGTGGGATGGACCGTGTATGCCCCCAC
>CBIHQA010000251.1:0-6027 GCA_966211475.1 uncultured Neisseriales bacterium | reverse complement strand
AAGGGCTTTCGTCACGTCAACGATGTGATCGCGGATGCGGAGCTGCGGGCCATCGCCGACCGCTACAAGCAATTGGCGGGATTCGACCGGACACAATTGGCGCAGGCGGTGGGCATGACGCACTAAACCCCATTCCGGTCGCTCGGATGAAGCCGCAGGTGGAATCCGGGCGACGCCCTGGTCACCGAGACGCCATCGGCCGCCGGAGGCGGAACAGTGCATCATTCACCGACACCCCGGCCGCGCGTTGCGCGTCCAGGCGACAAGAACAAGGAGGATTACCATGACTTCGCAACCCGACACCGCCGGCTACGCCGGGCGAATCGCCGATTACCTGGCAAAGCTGGAGCAATGCGACGTGGACGGCATCGTCGCGCTGTTCAGTGACGATGCGCAGATCTACTCGCCCTTTCTCGGCTGGATGGCGCCGCGCCCCTTCTTCGCCAAGCTGCGCGAGGCATCCGGCCAGAGCCGCATCGAGCCGATCGACACCCTGGTCAGCGTGACCGGTGCGCCGCGCGCCATCGGTTACTTTGTCTACCACTGGGGGCTGAAGGATGGCTCGCAGGTGCGCTTCGATTGCTGCGACGTGTTCGACTTCGCCCCGGATGGCCGCTTCGCCCGGATGACCATCGTCTACGACACCCATCCGATCCGCGAAGAGGTCGGCGACAAGTACGCCTGACCCGTGCTAGCGGCGGCGTCTAACGTTCCCACTCGTAGATGCCGGCCGCCTCCGCCGCCTGTCGATAGGCGGCGGACTGGCGCACCGCGGCGACGTTGTTCCACAGCGTCTCTGCCAGCCGGGCATGGGCCTTCACGAAGGGATGGGACAGCACCAGGTAGTACTCCTTGGCCTGCAGTGGCGGATCGACCCGGACGATGCGGCCGCTGAAACGGCCGTCCTTGCGTTGCTGCTCGCCTTCGCCGGTCACCAGTGCGGCCCCCGCCACGCTACCCAACATCAGCTTCCGGAGCACCTGCGACGGCTCCTTGTCGGAGTCGTCGACCTCAGCCCCGTGCAGCCGAAGGTAGTCGCCGATGCTGTAACCGTGCTGCACCGCGATGCGGCCCTGCAGGTTGCGGAAGCGTTTTCCGTCCCACTCCAGCGGCTGCCCTTCGAGTTTGTAGAGCGAGTAACTGTCCGAGGACATGCGCCGATTGGGGTCCGGTACCGTGCTGTCCGTCGCGGGGTAGACGACGGTCGCGGCGCGCTCCTCACTGTAGGAGGCGGCCAGCGCGCCATCCTGCTCGCCGGTGCCCACCAGCGCCAGGCAACGCTTCCAGGGCAAGGGGGCATAGGTGACCTGCACGCCGGATTGTCGGGCAACCGCATCCATCATGCGGAAGCTCAGCCCCTGGTTGCCCTGCACATGCCAAGGGTAGACATCGACGTCGTCGTAGCAGAGGCGCACCACCGGCTGTGCCGACAGCACCAGCGGCAGTAGTAGGAGCAAAGCGAACAGGGAACGCAGCGGCAGCATGAGGGCAATCCCGTCATCCACAGCTTCGGTATAGCTGAAACCAGCCGTCCGGCTGGAAGACTTGGACGGCTGGCGGCTCGGACTTCGCGGGGCTGTCACTCCACGGAGAGCGATTCGATCTCCATCTGCAGCGTCAGCCATTCCTCTTCCAGCGCATCGATTTCGGCACGCAGGCTGGCCTGGCGCTGCATCTGCTCCTGCAGGCGGGTCTTTTGGGCAGCTTCGTAGGCTTCCTGGCTGGCCAGCCAGGCTTCCGCCTCAGCCAGTTGACGCTGGCGGTCGGCCAGTTGTGGTTCGATCTTCTTCAGGCGGGCTTCCAGCGGCTTGCGCTGCACCGCCAGGCGCTGACGGGCTTCGGCCTCCTGGCGACGTTGCAGCTTGCGGTCGACGCCGCCCTCCTCGGCCGACGCGGTCGGGGCAGCTTCGGTCCGCTGCGCCTGGCGGGCACGCAGCCATTCGCGGTAGTCGTCGAGGTCGCCATCGAAGGGCGTCACCGCGCCGTCGGCGACGATCCAGAACTGGTCCGCCGTGGTCTTGAGCAAGAAGCGGTCGTGCGACACCACCACCAGCGCGCCACCGAAATCCTGCAGCGCTACCGTCAGCGCATCGCGGGTGGCGAGGTCCAGGTGGTTGGTCGGCTCGTCCAGCAGCAGCAGGTTGGGCCGCTGCCAAATCAACAGCGCCAGCGCCAGGCGGGTTTTCTCACCGCCGGAGAACGGCGCCACCGGTGAGGTGGCCATGTCACCGATAAACAGGAAGCCGCCGAGGAAGTTGCGCAGCTCCTGCTCGCGGGCAGCCGGGTCTAGCCGTTGCAGGTGCAGCAGCGGCGAAGCCTCCGGGTCCAGCTGTTCCAGCTGTTGCTGGGCAAAATAGCCGATCTTCAGGCCCTGCCCTTCACGACGCTCCCCCACCAGCGGGGCGAGCGTGCCGGCCAGCATCTTGACCAGGGTCGACTTGCCGGCGCCGTTCGCGCCGATCAGTCCGATGCGCATCTCCTGCACCAGCGACAGGTTGATGCCGCGCAGGATCACGCGATCCGCGTAGCCGCCATCGACTTTGTCGAGCGCCAGCAACTGGAAGGGGTTCGACTCGGGGTCGCGGAAGGAGAAGGTGAACGGATTGTCCGCCCGCACCGCTGCGACCCGCTCCATCCGTTCCAGCGCCTTCACTCGACTCTGCGCCTGGCGGGCCTTGGTGGCCTTGGCACGGAAGCGGTCGATGAATGACTGCAGGTGGGCGATCTCGCGCTGCTGGCGATCGAAGTTGGCCTGCTGCTGCGCCATGCGCTCGGCACGCTGCGCCTCGAAGGCGGCATAGTTGCCGGTGTAAAGCGTCAGCTGCTGGTCTTCCAGGTGCAGGATGGCGTGTACGGTGTTGTCCAGCACCTCGCGGTCGTGCGAGATCAGCAGCAGCGTGCCGGGATAGCGGTTCAGCCAACCTTCCAGCCAGAGAACGGCATCCAGGTCCAAGTGGTTGGTCGGTTCGTCGAGCAGCAGCAGGTCGGACCGGCACATCAGCGCCTGCGCCAGGTTCAGCCGCATCCGCCAGCCGCCGGAGAAGTCCTTCACCGGCCGGGTCAGGTCGGTCTGCGAAAACCCCAGGCCGTTGAGCAACTCCGCCGCGCGGGCCCGAGCGCTGTAGCCCTGGATGGTGTGCAGCCGCTCATGGGCATGGGCCACCGCGTTGCCGTCGTGCGTTTCCTCGGCACGCTGCAACTCAGCCTCGACCTCACGCAGCTCCCGGTCCCCGTCCAGCGCATATTCCAGCGCCGGGGTATCGAGGGCGGGCGTCTCCTGCTCCACTTGGGCGATCACCCAGGCGGCTGGAATCTCCACATCGCCCTTGTCCGGGTGCAGTACCCCGGTCAGCAGGCCGAACAGGCTGGATTTGCCGGCCCCGTTCTTGCCGATCAGGCCGACGCGGCTGCCGGGCATCAGGGTGGCGGAGGCATTGTCCAGCAGGAGCTTGGTACCGCGCTGGAGGGAGAGGTTCTTCAGGACGATCATGATGGCCGTGCGACGCCCCGCGAGGCGGGGGTAAAAAGCAAAGCCGGAAGGATACCCGAATGCCGGGTCTTATGCGGGGCCAGCAACGCAGCCGGCCCGTTTCTCCGCGATTACCGCAGGCCTTTGTGCCCGTAGACCACCAGCGCCAGTCCATCCGGCGTGCGGAAGGTTTCCAGCAGGCGGAAGCCATGCTTCTCGTACAAGCGGCGGGCCGGCTCATTGGCCGCTGCCGTGCCGACTTCCAGCGGGATGCCGCGCATCAGCACCTCGCCCAGCAGGCGGGAGGCGTGCCCCTTGCCGAAGTGCGCGGGGTCGACCATCAGCCGGGTGATGCAAGGCGGTTCGGCCTGATCGTCGAGCGACAGCGCGGCGATCAGCTCGTCATCCTGCCAAATGGAGAAGAAGCGCGCGGTGTCGACGCGCAGATCGTCCAGCGTCTCCTGCAGGGGCGGCAGCGCCGGGTAGCCGATCAGCGCCGCCTCCACCGCATAGGACCGCTGCTGAAGCGCCAGCAATCGGGCGGCGATGCCCGGGTCCTGCGGATCAACCGAGCGCAGACTCACGACGCCAGTCGGTTCCACAGTCCCTCCAGCGCATGCTGAACCGTCTGCTGGCGGATTGCCGCGCGGTCGCCGTCGAAGTGGACCTTCTCGGTCTGCACACCCTGCGCGGTGGCCCAGGCGAAGCAGACGGTGCCAACCGGCTTGTCCAGCGAGCCGCCGTTGGGGCCGGCCACGCCGGTGACCGCCACCGCGATGCGGGCCGCGCTGCGGGCCAGTGCGCCGACCGCCATTTCGCCGGCCGTGGTCTCGCTCACCGCGCCGTGTTCCGACAACGTCAGCTCGCTGACGCCCAGCAGGTCCACCTTGGCGGAATTGCTATAGGTGACGAAGCCCCGGTCGAACCAGCTGGAGCTACCAGATACGTCGGTCACCGCCGCCGAGATGCCGCCGCCGGTGCAGGATTCCGCCGTGGCCAGCATCCAGTCGCGCTGCTTGAGAATCTGCCCGACACGCAGGGCCAGGTCGTAGATCTGCGGTTCGATCATTGCTTTCCCCCGTCCGACCGCCGATGCCGGCGGTAGTAGTCGATGATGCCGGCCATGCCCGGATCGCCTGCCGGCCCTTTCGGGTCGCGCATCGCCTGCAAGGTCTCCTTGGCCAGTTGCTTGCCGTACTCCACGCCCCACTGGTCGAAACTGTTGATGCCCCAGATCACGCCCTGCACGAATACCTTGTGCTCGTAGGCGGCCAACAAGGCGCCCAGCGCATGCGGCGTCAGCGCCGGCATCAGGATCACATTGGAAGGCTGGTTGCCGGGGAACACCTTGTGCGGCAGCAGCCGATGGATCATCTCGGGCTTCACGCCGGCCTTCTGCATCTCGGCACGGGCCTCTTCGGCGGTCTTGCCGCGCATCAGCGCCTGCGCCTGGGCGAAGCAGTTGGACAGCAGATGTTCCTGATGTGCATCGACTTCGTCACCGCGCGGATTAACGGCGGCGATGAAGTCGCAAGGCACCAGCCGCGTGCCCTGGTGCAGCAGCTGGAAGAAGGCATGCTGCACGTTCACGCCCACGTCGCCCCAGATCACCGGGCCGGTGTCGAAATCCAGCCGCTCGCCGAAGCGGCCGCGCCGCTTGCCGTTGGATTCCATGTCCACCTGCTGCAGATGGGCCGGCAGATGGGCCAGCGCCTGGCAGTACGGGATCACCGCGTGGGTGTGGGCCTTGAAGAAGGTGTTGTACCAGATGCCGATCAGCCCCAGCAGCACCGGCAGGTTGTGCTCCAGCGGCGCCTCGAAGAAGTGCTGGTCCATCCGGTAGCCGCCGTCGAGAAAGTCCTCGAAGGCTTCCATACCCACGGCCAGCGCGACCACCAACCCGACCGCGGACCAGACCGAATAGCGCCCACCCACCCAGTCCCAGAATTCGAACAGGTTTTCCGGTGAGATGCCGAATTCGGTGGCGGCCTTCACATTGGTGGTAACGGCCACGAAGTGCTGGGCAATCGCCTCCGGCTTGCCAACATGGCCGAGGAACCACGCCCGTGCCGCCTGGGCATTGAGCCCGGTTTCCAGCGTGGTGAAGGACTTGGACACCACCACGAACAGGGTCCGCGCCGGGTCCAGCTTGGCCAGCACACCGGCGGTGTGCTCCGGGTCCACATTGGACAGGAAGTGCGCTCGCACGCCAGGCACCAGGAACGGCTCCAGCGCCTCCACCACCATGCGCGGGCCGAGGTCGGAGCCGCCGATGCCGATGTTCACCACATCGGTAATGGTTTCGCCGGTATGGCCGCGCCAGCTGCCGCTGTGCACGGAATCGACGAAGGACCGCATGCGGTCCAGCACGCCGCGCACGGCGGGCATCACGTCTTCGCCGTTCACCAGGTAGGGGGTGTCGCCGCGGTGGCGCAACGCCACGTGCAGCACGGCGCGGCCTTCGCTCACGTTGATCGGCTGGCCGTTGCGCATCGCGGCCATCATTTCC
Organism: uncultured Neisseriales bacterium; assembly: GCA_966211475.1. Classification (GTDB taxonomy): domain Bacteria; phylum Pseudomonadota; class Gammaproteobacteria; order Burkholderiales; family Leeiaceae; genus Leeia. Next base: position 49 of record CBIHQA010000251.1, on the reverse strand, counting down.
GGCAGCTGGGCGATGCGCGCCAGTTCGGCCAGCAAGGCGATGGTTTCTT
>CBIHQA010000250.1:0-6056 GCA_966211475.1 uncultured Neisseriales bacterium | reverse complement strand
CATGTTCTGGGGCGTGTCCGCCGAACAGTACGACCAGATGGTGATCGACAACACCGCCTTGCCGCGTACCACCACCGGCCTGCGCGACGTGCTGCGGCAAGAGCTCTGCCTGCAGCACGAGATCGACGACCAGTGGCGCGGCCTGGTGGGAACCATGGCCCCGTCCTGCGTGCCCAGCGGCGACGTGTTCGACCTCAACGTGGGTGTGTTGCCCAAGCTGGTGCGCTTCGCGGTCAACCTGGTGCGCTTCGGCAACGATGTCACCAAGCTCAACACGCCGCTCGACTGCGGCATCCTGCAACCCGACATCCCGGCCCACTTCGAAACCTCGCTCGGCGCGCTGGTGTTCGATTTCGACGCCGACGGCAATGGCCGCGGCTCCAGCAACAAGGGGAACGACCAATGAACGCCTTCAACGCCTACTACGAGCTGATGGGGTCGCGGCTCGAACAGGAAGAAAAGCTGGTGACCCAGGTGGAGCGGATGACCTGCGAGATCGACCGCCTGGTCGATTGCCTGGCGCCCGACCGCAACCGCACCGAGCAGGTGGTCGTCACACCCAGCGCGGAATGGGGTGTCTGGTACGGCGCGCTGAGCGAACGGCTGGACCGCATCGCGGTGGCCATCGGTCAGACGGCGGAGGAGCCGGCCTGGCCCGACCACACCGCCAGCGGCGCGCTTTACGTGTTGCGCCTGCTGGTCCAGCTGCGGCTGCGGCTGTTCGACGTGAAGCCGAACGAAGAGAAGCCGGACGACGGCGCCGCCACCATGGCGCTGGGCGTGGAGATCAGCCAGCACATCGAGCGCATGCCCAAGGAGCGGATCTTCCAGCCGCTGTTCAAGCTCTGCACCGTACTGCTGGAGCGGCATCCTCCGCTGCTGACGCAGTTCAACGCCCTGTTCCAGCCGCTAGCGGGGCTGGACGGCAGCCTGACCCTGGGCGAAGCGGTGAGCGACCGGTTGGCCGACCTAGCGGATTTCGAGTACGCCGTGGCCACCACACTCACCGATGCGCCATGGCCTGCCGGTGATGATCCCTATGCCCAGCCTGCCGGCGACCTGACCGCCCGCGCCAAGAAATAAGCACTGCCCGTCGCAAGGAGACGCGCCATGAGCTATCAAACCACGGAAACCATCCAGCGCCTCTGGGAGACCTTCCTGCGCGACCAGCTGGCGGGGCTGCCGCCGGGGCAGCGTGAAGGGTTCGAACAGCAGTTCGAGCAGCGCTTCGGCGAGCTGCTGAAAGGCGCCGCCAACGGCACCGGACGGGACGGCTTCCTCGACATGATCGGCTTCGGGGAAAAGGGGCCGGTCGCGTTCGACGAGATCAGCTACCCCTACCTGCAGCCGGATTTCGACGACTCGGTGGTACCCAGCCAGCTGCATGCGGCCGCCGAGCTGTACTACATCTACCAGCACGAGCGGATGAAGGTGTTCCAGGTGGTCGAAGTGCTGCTGCGCCTGTTCCGCCTCGGAAAGATGCGCATCCAGCGCGGCCCCGGTGCTCGCGGCCTGTACCTGCTGGAGAAGTGGAAGCCGCTGCGCTACACGCTGCAGGACCGCATGGTGGCCTACCGCCGTGCCTTCAACTACGGCAATGCGCAGGCGCCGGCCGGGGCAGTGGTCAACCGCAACTTCCATCGCCAGCTGGTCGGTTTCATGTCGGCGGTTGGTCAATACTTCCGCGACCTGATGATCGGCGAGGTAATCCGCGGCGGCCCGATGATCGAACAACGGCCGTTCGGCTCCATCGGCACCATCCAGCGTATCGGGCTGGACCTGCGCTACGCGCTGGACCGCAGCACCTACGGCAACATCTTCTCGCTGGGGATGGAAGTCGGGCACTACCTGACCAGCGTGCTGCAACTGCTGGACGCGCCGGACATCAAGAAGGCCTTCGACGCCAATACCAAGTGGGATGTGGTGGAGATCGTTTCCAACCGCTACCTGGGCGGTGTGGCCGAACCCTCGCAGCGGGCCAAGATGGCGGAGTCCGGTCGGCGCATGCTGCAGTTCATCGCCGACAACGACTTCAAGACGGCGACCGACCCGATCCTGTTCCAATCGGTGATCCGTCCGATGGGGGCACATGCCGAAGCCTGGATTGCCGCCTACCGCATGACGCCGGACGGCCGTGGCTTCCAAGGGGTGACGCCGGCCCTGAAGAGCGTGCTGGGCGTGCAGCAGCAGGCTGCTGCGTGAACTGCGGGATGAATTGCCATGTGGTGGCCCGGCCTTTCCCTCAACGTGCAGCAGCGCCTCGCTGCCTGCGTGCTCGACCCGGCCCTGGCGCTGAGCCCCTTCGGGCCACCTCTGGTGTCCCGGTTGGGCCGCTGGCTGGAGCTGTGGTTGCCGCGCGAGGTATGGGCCTTGCTCGACAGCAGCGACTGCCTGCGCGGCAACCCCGAGCTGTGGCGCGAGATGCTGGCCACCGAGCCGCCCGCCGAACACGCGCTGGAGGCCACCCTGGCCGGCTGGCAGCGGCTGCGGCTCGGTTCCGACCGGGGAGAGTGGCCCTGCCACTGGCTGGCGGACCGCCCAAGCGAATCGGCGCTGCCCGCCGGTGCGCCAAGCGGTCTGGCAGAACGCCATGAACTGTTGGCCCGTTGCCTCACGGCCCGCTTCGCCGATGCCCCGCCACTGGCTGCGCTCGACACCCTGGCGCTGGCTGCCACCCTGGGGCCGATCCCCGTCCTGGCCATGCTGCAAGCGGATAGCACGCCAGCCCTGGCCAGCGTCCTGGTGGATGCCGGCTTCGCCTGCCAGCCCTTGCCGGCGGGGCCGATGCGCTCCCTGGCCCTGATCGAGCGGGCCGCACTGCGCAACCTGTTGTCCCAGCTCGGCTTTGCGGCCTTGCCGGCCTGTGGCCTGCGGTTGGCGATCTTGCACCTGTGGGTGCCGGCCGCTGCCCTGGCCGACCAGGCGCCGCGCGACACGGCGGACAGCGCGCTGGCGGCGGTCGAACTGGCCGGCGCGCAGCTCGACTATGCCGCGCTCGGCCTGCTGTCCGCCCCCCCGGAGGTCGAACCCTGGGAAGGCGCAACCGCGTACTGGTATGCGCTTTGAGCGGTACGGCTGCCGCGCCGAACTCACCCGGAGAGGGAGCATCATGAGTGACCAAGCCACCCTGACTGTCAGCCCGCATCACGAGGCGATGTCCCGCCCGATCCAGGCCCGCCCCCGCCTGAACGCCGACGACCTGGTGGTGGTCGCGGTGAGCGGCCAGATCGCCCACCCGGTGGGCCGCAGCAACCCTTACCGCATCGGCTACGACGGCGTGCCGCGGGTACTGCCCGGCACCGGCGGCATCGTGCTCAACCAGCGTATCGGCGACCGCTGTGTGGGGCTGGCGGGCGACCATATCGAACCCGGTGTGGCCTTGCACAACAATGGCCGAGAAGTGGTCGGCCCGCGCGATGGTCCGAATACTGCCCTGATGACCTATGCCTGCGTCGGTAATCGGGCTCGGGTGGTCAGTGGTCCGATGGCGGGGCAGACCGGGCTGGTCACCGGCAAGCACGGCGGCGTGAACCATGTGCTGGTCGACTTCCCGACCCGGGTACTGGCCCGGCTGCGCATCGGCGACCGCATCCAGATCTATAGCCACGGCATGGGAGCAAGGCTGCTGGACCATCCGGAAATCACGGTGCTGAATTGCGCCCCGGCGCTGATCTGGCGCTGGAAGATGCGCGAGAGGGACGGCGCGCTGTGGGTGCCTGTCACCCATTGCCTGCCGGCGACGCTGATGGGCTCCGGCCTGGGCAAGAACACCGCCTGGCGGGGCGACTACGACATCCAGCTGGCTGACCCGGTGCTGCGCCGCCGCTACCGCCTGGGCAGCCTGCGCTTTGGCGACCTGGTCGCCATCGTCGATGCGGACAATCGCTTCGGCCCCCATGTGCGGAGCGGGCAGGTGACCATCGGCGTGGTGATCCATAGCGATAGCACGGTCAGCGGGCACGGACCCGGCGTGACGCCGCTACTGACCGGCCCCGCCTCGCTACTAAGACCAGTGCGGAACGAGCGGGCAAATCTGGCCGCCTTGTTTGACATCCGAGAGCCCGCCTCACCACGTAGCTATCCCACGCTGGCCGGGCATCCAACGGCAGCGGAGGGGCGTCGATTGCCTCGTGTTCCGGACGTGATCAGCTAAAACCTTTTGCAATTTTAAATTCGATTGTCATTTTCAACGTGACAAACAACATGCCAACGTCAATAATGCAACCTCGGCGAAATAGCGGGCGAAATGGCGGGTTTCAAGTACGCCCGACGGTGGAGGGAGCGCCATGCAACATCCGTTGAATCTCGGCCAGTCGATGATGGCAATGCCAGCTGCCCTGGCGGAGTTCGCGATCGGCGACCAGCATTACCAGGTGGTAACGGTCGACGGCAACGGCGGCGCGGATACGTCGCATGGCGGAGAGCTGACCCGTTTCGCCTGTGGTGGATGCCTGTGCGCCATCGTCAGCAAGACCTGTCCTGAGCACGGACCCATGTCCGAGCTCACCAGCATGCTTACCGAGCGGGAGCTGCAGATCACCGCTCTGGTATCACAAGGTCGCCTCAACAAACAGATTGCCGATCAGCTGCACATCAGCGAATGGACGGTCGCCACCCACCTGCGCCGCATCTTCAGCAAACTGGGCGTCAAGAGCCGCGCCGCCATGGTCTACCGCTGCGCACCGCTGCTGGAGCGGCTCAGCGTCGCCGCTGCAAAGCTGTGATCGCCTCGTCCAGCCCAGCCACTGTCAACGGAAACATCCGCTCCATCACTAAATCCCGCACCAGCCGAATCGTGTGCGTGTAATCCCAGTGCTGCGGCTGCACCGGATTCAGCCAAACATGGCTCGGGTAGGCCGCGAACAGACGCTTCAGCCACACCTCTCCGCTTTCCGCATTGTGATGTTCCACGCTGCTGCCAGGGTAGAGCAGCTCATAGGGGCTCATGCTGGCATCGCCGACCACGATCAACTTGTAGCCCTGGTCGTATTTGTGCAGCAGATCCAGTGTCGGCGTCGCCTCCCGGCCTCGCCGCAGATCGTCCCGCCAGACATGCTCGTACACGCAGTTGTGGAAGTAGAAATGCTCCAGGTGCTTGAACTCCGCCCTCACCGCCGAGAACAGTTCCTCGCAGACCCGCACGTGGTCGTCCATCGAGCCGCCGATGTCCAGCAACAGCAACACCTTCACCGCATTGTGCGGCTCCGGCACGAAGCGCAGATCCAGGTGCCCCGCATTGCGCGCCGTCGCGCCGATGGTGGCCGGCAAGTCCAGCATCTCCGCCGCCCCTTCGCGGGCGAAGCGCCGCAGCTTGCGTAGCGCCAGCTTCAGGTTGCGGGTACCCAGTTCGACCGAATCGTCCAACCCGCTGAATTCCCGCTTGTCCCACACCTTCACCGCGCGGCGATGGTTCGACTTCTCCTGCCCGATCCGAACCCCCGCCGGGTTGTAGCCATTGGCACCAAACGGTGACGTACCGCCGGTACCGATCCACTTGCTGCCACCCTCATGCCGCTCCTGCTGCTCCGCCAACCGCTGCTTGAGCGTGTCCATCAGCGTCTGCCAGTCCAGCGCCCGCAACCGCGCCTTCTCCTCCTCGCTGAACAACCGCTCCATCTGCGAGATCAGCCAGTCCCGCGGCAACTCCCGGATCAGATCCTCCACGTTCCACGCCGCACCCCGGAAGCAGGCACCGAACACCCGATCGAAGCGATCGAACAGCGTCTCGTCCTTCACCAGCGTCGCGCGGGCCAGGTAGTAGAAATCGTCCAGGCTCGGCCCCACCACCCGGCGATCCAACGCCTCCAGCAGGGTCAGCAGCTCCCGCGGCCCGGGCTTCAGGCCGGCGTCGCGGAGGGCGTAGAAGAAGTCGATGAGCATGGAGGGATGGTAGCGCAAATGGCTCCATCCCTCCGATGCGGGGAGGCTAGCTTAGGCTAGCAGCAGGAAGTCTGAAGCGGTGAGGGTGGGGTTGGTATCCAGATGCGCCAGCGCGATGGATGCCGTGGCGCCGTTGCCGTCCGCGTCGTAATACAGGGTGCCGCTAGCCGTGTCGT
>CBIHQA010000249.1:0-6067 GCA_966211475.1 uncultured Neisseriales bacterium | reverse complement strand
GTGTGGCTAACGGGCCAGCTTGCTCCGCGACCGGTCTGAACCGGAAGACACGACCGTATCGAAGGTGGCGGTGTTGTTTGCCGCGATGCCATCCGGCGTCACCGTCGCATCGACGGTGACCGAACCGGTGACCGTCCCGCTGCTGGAGCCCGTCACCGTACCGGTGATGGTCAGCACCGGCAGCGTACCCGGCGCTTGGCTGTCGGCCCGGGTGCAGGTCACCAGTTGCCCCGAGGCGCTGCAGTTCCAGCCGCTACCGGAGGCCGAGCCGAAGGTCACTGCCGAAGGCAGCGTATAGCGGACGCGTGAACCGTTCACCGCATCCGGCCCGTTGTTGGTCACCGTCACCGTATACGAAACCGGGCCCCCGCCCACGGCGCTGTTGCTGCCGCTGACCGACACGGCCTGGTCGGCCCCGGACGTGACGGTGGTGGTCTGGCTCAGGCTGTTATTGCCGGGGTTGGCGTCCGCCGACGTACTGGTGACGGTCGTCGTGCTGTTCAGCGTGGTGCCGCCCACCGCCGTCACCCGCAGGTGAATCTCATAGTCGATCGGGGCGCCGCCATTGACCTGGGTATCGGCCAGCGTTGCGAAATCGCAGATGACGTTGCCGCCACTCTGCGCACAACGGTTGTCGCTGGCCGACATGAAGCTGGTGCCCGCCGGGATCGAGGTGACGACCTGGACGGCATTCGCCGGCTGATCCCCGCCATTCTCCACGCGAATCGAATACACCAGCTCGGCCGAGGCACTGACCGGGTCGGGGCTGTCGTCGAACGTCGTGACCTGGATATTGGGCACCGCAAAGGCCGCGCCGGCGGCCAGGCCGCAAAACCAGCCGGCGATGCGGGACAGGCTCGATGGGCGAGCGCCAGACAATACGATATCTACGGCCTTTTTCCAGGTCGGAGTCATGATGTTCTCGGATACGATGGATGCGGATTCGAACGAAAGAGGCGAATGAAGCCTGCTCGAAGTGGGGCGGATGTTATTCGCGATAAACCACCCGGTACAATCATGATCCGGTCGATTTAACGATTGTTAACAGTGTCGAATTAACAATCCTTAACAATTCGGGTGCCGGCGTGCGGATTTCCAGGTGATTTCAATGGCTTTTGCATCGAAATTGGGGGGGCGCAAAACGAAAATCCTCTCCATCGATTCCGTCTAGGTTCTGCGCGCCTTTCCCGTCAGCATCTGCCGGTCACCGGTAAGGAAATTCCTACCTTTCGGGCCAGGTAAAAACAAGGAACACCTGAGAAGAACGTGAGTAGGATTTGGTCGCTTTTACCTGCCCGCAGGACGGCCAGATCAAAAAGCACAATTTCCAACCCGGTCCCTTCCAATTAGAATGGCGCCTCGCAGAATCGAGGCCAGCTAAATCGATCGAGATGTCCATTTCTCGAATCGGAAGGCAAAGCGAATCGCGCTCAGCAAAACCGGACAGATACGGACGAATCCAAAAGCCATTTCCAAACGGGAAGCACGAAAGTCGCAATGACGTCGAATAGCCCCACCCCTGCCGCGGATCACCACCCCCACCCTGCCCTACCGACAGGGAGCGCCGACGGGCACACCATTGCCCCCTACCTGGGGAAGACAGCGGTGGCGGGGTTCCTGCTGGTTGGTCTTCTGACCACGCTCATTCACCTGGCCGGGCTCACCAGGGTGCTCGATCTGTGGGGTTACGATGCCTTGCTGCGCGCCTCCGCCAAGCCACCAAGCGGACAAGTCGTGGTGGTGGCGGTGGACGAGCGGAGCATTCGCCTGCTGGGAAGGTGGCCTTGGCGCCGGGTCGTCACCGCGGCAGTCCTGCCGCCCCTGCGACAGGCGAAGGTGGTGGGCCTGGATGTGTACCTGTCGGAACCGGACCGCGAACGTCCGTGGGAAGACGACATGCTCAGCTCTCAGATCCGGCAGCATGGCCGGGTGGTGTTGCCGGTGGCGTTAAACGTTGCGGACGGACTGCTCCAGGTCACGCCACCTCTCCCGGCGTTTGGTCAATCCGCCGTCGCGGTCGGCCATGCCGGTATCCCGGTCGATCCCGACGGAATTGTCCGGCGGGTCGACCTGAAGCCGATGGACCAGGGCCAACCCTTGCAACAGTTCTCCATGGCGATGCTCCAGGCCGGGCAAGCCGGGAAGGCCTCCGAACGGCTGCCCGGACACGCTGCCGCGCCATATCTGATCCCCTTCCCCAAGGCTCCAGACCATGCCCCCCGGGTGTCGTTGGTCGACGTCTTGCAGGGCAAGGTCCCGTCCGCCTATTTCAAGGACAAATACGTCCTGGTGGGCGTGGTGGCCAGCGGTCTGTCGGACGTTCATCCCACCCCGGTCAGCGGCGTGCGTGCCGAAACGCCAGGCGTGGAAATCCTCGCCGACGTGCTGGATGGCCTGGTGACCGGGCGCCTGGTACAGCCACTGTCGATGCCAATGACGCTGGCACTTTCGCTGTCGCTGATCCTGCTGGCCGTCCTGGCGCTGGAACGCGGGACAGCGGGGGTCGCATTCATTGGCATCGGCGGCCTGGTCTTGCTGGCATTGCTGACAAGCTTGCTGCTGTTCCGGCTGGGGTTCTGGTTCCGTCCCGCGACTGCCGTCGTCAGCCTGCTGCTGACGTATCCGGTATGGAGCTGGTTGCGTCTTCGCCTTACCCATCGACACCTGGAAAAGACCTTTGCCGCGCTTCAGTCGGAACTGGAGTTCTGGGCTCCCGGGGCGCAGTCCGCGCAGCTCTTGCCCGGCAACATGGAAGCCCGGATCTCCAGGATAGAACGGGTGGCGGATCGGCTGAGTCTGCTGCGAAACCAGCTCATGAATAGCTGGCAGGGGCTACCGGACGCCACTCTGCTGACCAGCGACGACGGCGAGATCGTGTTTGCCAATCGCGCCGCGCAACGGATTCTCGACGAGCACTCCCTTCCTCCGGACCCGATTCATCGACTGAACGTCCTGCTGGGTTGCTGCCATCCGGTGGAACACCAGCAGCGGCCGGACTGGCCTCTCAGCATGTCGGCCACCCGGCTGGCGACGTTTCCCGATGGCATTGAAGTGCAGACCCTTACCGGACGTATCCTGCTGATTCGCTGCACCGAATTCGACGCACCACTGGATGCGGCCCGCTGGGTGCTGACCTTGACGGACATTTCCGGTCTGCGGCGGGCGGAACGGCATCGGGACGAAGCCCTGCAATTCCTCTCGCACGACATCCGCACGCCCTTGTCGTCGACGCTTTCGCTGATCCGCCTGCGGCGAAACAGCCAACCGGAAGAAGGCGGCGAACAGGCGTTCCTGGATCAGATGGAGGCTCACACTCAGCGCTCGCTGACCTTGGTTGGCGACTTCCTCCAGCAGGCCCGCGCGGAGGGTGGCACTTATCGCATGACGCGAATTTCCTTGTCCGATCTGCTGGTGGACGCCATCGACGAGCTCTGGGCCAAGTCCCGCAGCCGAGGGGTCACGCTGCTCGATCCTACGGGCCCCGCGGATCTCGACGTGACGGCAGACCGGGCCATGCTGACGCGGGTGTTCGTCAATCTGTACGAAAACGCCATCCGTTACAGCGCACCCGGCACACGGGTATCAACCACCCTGACGGTCGAGGATGGCCATGTCCGCTGCGCCATCCAGGACCAAGGCCCCGGCATCGCGCCAGAGCAGCTTCCGCTGCTGTTCAACAAATACCACCGGACGCCCGAGGCGGAAGCTGCCTCGCCGGGCGGCACCGGTCTCGGGCTTGCCTTCGTCAAGGCCGTGGTCGAGCGGCACCGAGGCAAGGTCGACGTCCGCAGCGAACTTGGCCGGGGAAGCTGCTTCAGCCTGCTGCTGTCGCTTGCGGAAGAGGCCGCGCCGTAGCCAGGGACGTTCCTCCAAAGACCAACAAAAAGACAGACCGACAGGACGCACAATGAAGATCGCCATACTGGAAGACGACACAAGCATCTGCGACGACATGGTTCAGCAGTTGCAATCGCAAGGACACACCTGCACCGGCTTCTACAGCGGAAAGCGGCTGCTGGCCTACCTGAAACGCGAAAGTTACGACCTGCTACTGCTCGACTGGGGCGTACCCGACATGTCCGGCATCGAGCTGCTGTCCTGGGTGAGGAGCAATCTGTCGACCACGCTGCCGGTGATGTTCCTCACCAGCCGGGACGACGAGGCCGATGTGGAACAGGCCTTGCTGGCCGGAGCGGACGACTATCTTGTCAAGCCTGCCCGCACGCGCGAGCTGTTCGCTCGTATTACCGCCATTCAGCGGCGAGTCTACCCGGAACACCCCCAGAAACTGCTGGTTACGGCCCCCTTCGTGTTCGACACCGTCGCGCAGACCGCTCTCCGCGATGGCGAACAACTCGTGTTGTCACCGAAGGAATTCGACCTTGCCCTCCTACTCTTCCGCCACCTCGGCCGGCTGTTGTCGCGGGACTACATTGCCGAAGCCATCTGGGGCCGCGAGGAAACCCCTGGCTCCCGCACGCTGGATACCCACATTTCCAAAGTCCGCAGCAAGTTGGCATTGAGGCCGGAGCGGGGCTTCTTGCTCAAGCCGGTATACAGCTTCGGGTATCGGCTAGAGCGCGTCGCGCAGGAGGATATCGCATGAGGCGAACCTTGCTTGCCGCCCTGCTGCTGGCCGTCGGTGTGCAGGCCTGCGCCGCCGGCATCGACTACCCGTACACGGTGACGACACAGGACAATCTTTATGCCATCAGTACCCGGCTGCTGGACCGCCCGTCCCGTTGGAAGGCGCTGCAGAAGCTCAACCGCATCGCCGACCCCTACCACCTGAAGCCGGGTAGCGTCATCAACATCCCGCTGGTCTGGCTACGCCCTACCTCGATGCCCGCCTACGCGGGACAGGTGCGGGGGGCGACGGTAAACGGCAAACCCGCCGCCAACGGACAAGCGCTGACCGAGGGGGACATTCTTGAGGTTTCCCCGGGCGGCGCGTTCATTCTCAAGTTCCCGGACGGCAGCACCGTGATGCTCTCGGGAGGTACGGTGGCCGAACTTACCAAATCCCGCCAGGCACCGGACGGACGGGGCGACAATGTGCTGAAGCTGAAATCCGGCCGGGCGGAGTCGCACGCCAATCCCGACAAGGTGAAAGGCAGCGGTTTCGTGGTCAGTAGCCCGCTTGCCAATGCAGGTGTGCGCGGCACCCGCTTCCGGGTCAGTTACGCACCCGAGTCGGCGCAAGGACACAGCGAAGTGCTGGAAGGCCTGGTCGAATTCAGCAACGCCCACGACCGCCAGTTGTTGCCGGCCGGTACGGGCACGGCCGTGCATGAACAAGGACGGATCGACGCGCCGCAACTTCTGTTGGCACCGCCCGATCTGTCGCGCATTCCGACCCGCTTCGAGCGGATCGTCACCCCCATTGGCTGGCAGCCACTGACCGATGCCAGCGGGTACCTGGTCAGAGTGACCCGCCCGGAAAACCCGGATTTCGTCATTCAGGAAGCCCGGACGGACGGCGCTGACTGGACGCTTGCCGACCTGCCGGATGGTCACTATCTGCTATCGGTTCGCGGCATTCGCTCCAACGGTGTGGAAGGCCTGGATGCGACCCAGACGTTTGACATGGATGCCCGCCCGGAAAGCCCGCTGCCGATCGCACCCGCCCCAGGAAGCAATGTCATCGGCCCGTCGGTCCAGCTCGCCTGGGCGGCACCGAGCGGAGATCTTCACTATCACCTGCAGATCAGCCTCTCGGAGGATTTCAGCGCACCGCTGAAAGACCTACCCGCGCTCGCCTCCACCAACCAGGCGCTGCCGCTCCCTCCCGGCGACTATGTATGGCGCATCGCTTCCGTGTCTGACCAGAAACACGGACCGTTCAGCGACCCGGTGCGATTCCGGCTGTACGCTTCGCCGCCGGAGGCCGCGCTGTCCGTCAACGCTTTGGGAGAGGTATCGCTCAACTGGCCACATCAGGAGGGGATACGTTACCGGGTCCAGGTATCCGGTAGCCCGACGTTCTCAACACTGACGGAATCGCGGATGCAGGATGGCGCGGCCACCACGATCAGTGGCCTGAGCAGTGGGGAATGGTATGTGCGCA
>CBIHQA010000248.1:0-6080 GCA_966211475.1 uncultured Neisseriales bacterium | reverse complement strand
GCGGGCGGCTTCGATGGCGGCGTTCAGTGCGAGCAGGTTGGTCTGGCCGGCGATCTCGCCGATCACGCCAACGATCGAGCCGATCTGGTCGCTCTTGGCACCGAGCGCCTGCATGGTGGCGGTGGTGTGCTGACCGGCCTCGACCAGGCTGTCGATGGCACCGGCAGCTTGCCGCATGCGGTCGCCACCGGCCAGCGCCTGCCGCTCGGCCGTCTGCGCGAGTTCGGCGGAGGCATGTGCGCTGTCGGTGTTGCGCTCGACCAGGCCAGTCAGATCGGAAAGGGCGTGCTCGATATCGCGGAAAGCGGTCTGCTGGGCGCGCACGGCCTGGGTCATCGCGCCCATGCTGGCGGAGATGTGGCCGATGCTCTGATGGTTCTGACGGATCAGGGCGGTGACACGAGTCAGCATTTCCCGTTGCTGCTCGGCCTTGCGCTCGGCATCGGCACGGGCCGCTTCCAGTTGTTCCTGGTTGCGGGCCTTCTGTCGCTCGGTGAGTCCGATCACGGCAAACAAGGCGACCACCAGGCCGAGTGCCGAGGAGAACTGCAGGCCGACCAAGGCCTCTTCCGGCACCTGGTGCAGCGGCGGGGCGATCTCCAGGTGCACCGCAACGATACCGAACAGCGACAGCACCAACCACACCATGCCGTAGCGGAAGCCGCCGAACAGCAGCGCGCCGCAGGGCACCAGCACGAACCAGAACAGGTTGCTCGACAGCACGCCACGGTTTACATGGCACAGCCAGTACATCAGCCCCCAGATCATCGCGAGCAGCAGCTCCCGCCCAGGGCTGAGCGAGCCGGTCAGCCGGATCAGCGGCGGCACCAGTATGGTCGCGGCCAGCGCTACCCATAGCCCATCGACGGCCGCAGGCGCGCCCAGATGGTGATACTTGAGCACGAAATACAGCAGGGCGAGCGTGGCGACCCAGGCGGCCCCAATCACGCTGCGGGCGCAAGAGGCGGCCATCCGGTCGCCGAGCAGCGCAGGTGGAAAGAACGGGTCGATCAACGGATTTCGTTTCACTGACATGTCCCTCTTTGTTTTGTGAATCTGTTTTGTAAATGCTAGTTCACAAAATCATACGGGAGCGGACACGACGTTACAAATCCGGAGAGGATGGAGAGGACAAACGGTAGGGAAATGCTCAGCCCTGAATGTGGAATCCAGACCTAATAAACTGATTTACAAGGAAAACACAAAGGCAAGTCGCAGTCGGAAAATGACTACAAACCGACTACAGCCACTTGCGGCGCCAGAAGAACACACCGAGCCCGACGCCGATGGCCGCCATCGCGCCCAGCGCCACGAAATAGCCCCAGCGCCAGTGTAGTTCCGGCATGTGGTCGAAGTTCATGCCATAGATGGACGAGATCAGCGTCAGCGGCATGAAGATGGTGGTGATGACCGTGAGCACCCGCATGTCCTGGTTCAGGCGGTTGCTGGTCAGCGAGACGAACACATCGAGCAGCCCGGACAGCTGGTCGCGCAGCGCCTCGATGGATTCAATGGCCTGCACGGTGTGGTCGTAGAGGTCGCGCACGTACAGTTGCGTCTCGTCGAGCAGGAAGTCGCCATCGTCGCGCACCAGGCCGTTGAGGCTTTCGCGCAGCGGCCACATCGCACGCCGCAGTTGCAGCAGTTCGCGCTTGCGGTCGTAGATCGAGGTGATGCGCTCCGGGTCCGGGCGGGCCACCAGCGCGTCTTCCAGTTCCTCGATCTGGTCACCCATCCGCTCGATTAGCAGGAAGTGGTGGTCGACCAGCGCATCCAGCAGCGAATACAACAGGTAATCGGCGCCGCCGCGTCGCTGCTGCACATGGTTCGCCAGCAAGCGCTCGCGGACATTGGCGAACAGCCCGGTGGGTTGTTCCTGCACGGTGATCAGCCAGCCCCGGCCGAGCACGAAATTCACCTGGTCGGCCACCAGGCAGCTGCCATCCTCGGACGGGCGCAGCAGGCGACTCACCAGGAACAGGTAGCCGTCGTAGAGCTCCAGCTTGGGGCGCTGTTCGGTATTGAGGATGTCTTCCAGCACCAGCGGGTGCAGATCGAAGCACTGGCCGAGGTGGGCAAGCAGCTCGGTATCCTGTAGACCATAAAGGTTGAACCAGGCGGTCTGGCCTTCTGGCGGTGGGCCGCTGGGCAGCCCGCTGTGGCGGGTGAGCTCGGTCTCGTTGTAGGTGAGATAGTCGACGCGCGGTTCGGCAACCTTCACCCTGCCGACGTGCACCAGCACGCCCGGCGGCTGGCCTACCTTCTGCATCCGCGGATCGGGCGCGGCATCCGGTCGGGACGGCCCGCGCCGCTGGGTCTGCTTTCGCTTGCGGTCAGGCTTTGCGGTTGCCATCCGCCGCGATCTCCAGCGTGAACCCGGCATCGCGCCACAGGTCGACTTCTTGCGACAGGGCGGTGTCGGTCAATGGATGTTCTTCCAGCCATCCCTTGGGCAGCACCAGGCGGTAGCCCTTGGCCGCGCTGCTGAGTTGCAGGCCAGACAGCGCACCGTCGCGCCGGCTGCGGTGGACCAGCGCCGCCAGGCGAAGTGAGAGCACCTCGCCGCGACGTATCGGATCGGCCAGCAGCTCGGCTGCCTTGCCCAGCTTGCCGCGATGCGCCAGCACCAGCTTGGCGAGGTGGCGCTGCTCGGGCTTGGAGAAGCCCGGCATGTCGGCATGCTCCAGCACATAGGCGCTGTGCTTGTGGTAACCGACGTGGCTAATGGACAAGCCCACCTCATGCAGCTGGGCAGCCCAATGCACCCGATGCGCGGCCTGTTCGTCGGTCAGCCCCAGTTCGGACGCCAGTTGACTGAAACAGCGGTCGGCCAGTTCGGCCACGCGACTGGCCTGCTTGCTGTCCAGGTGGTAGCGCCGCAGGAACTGCGTGACCGTGGTGTCGCGCATGTCCTTGTGGTGATGCCGGCCAATCAGGTCGTAAAGCACGCCGTCGCGTAGTGCCCCCAGGGTAATGGCCATGCGCTCCACCCCCAGTTCGGCAAACACGGCGCTCATGATCGCGAAACCGCCTGGCAGCACCGGCGCCCGGTCCTGCCGCAAGCCGTTGAGTTGGAGCGCCGACACGCTGCCGGCTTTGAGAAGGATGTCCCGGAGCTTGTGCATGCCTTCGGCGGTAATGCCGCTGGGCGACAGATCGTTAAGCTCCAGGATGTCGGACAGCGAGCGGGCGGTACCGGAGGTGCCGACCGCCAGCTGCCACTCGTTAGGGCCGAATTCGCTGGCAATGGTTTCCACTTCGGCGCGGGCCGCGAGGATGGCCTCGCGCATGCCGTCCTTGGTGATCTTGCCGCCGGGGAAGTAGCGCATGCTCCAGCTGACGCAGCCCATGAACAGGCTTTCCATCTTCAGCGGCTTGTATTGGCTGCCGACGATGAATTCGGTGGAGCCGCCGCCGATGTCCACCACCAGCCGCTTCTCCTTGCTGTTGGGCAGGGTGTGGGCAGCGCCGAGGTAGATCAGGCGGGCTTCTTCGTGGCCGGCGATGATTTCGATGGGGAAGCCGAGCGCGGCCTCCATCTTGGGCAGGAAATCGGCGGAATTCTTGGCGACCCGCAAGGTGTTGGTGCCGACCGCGCGCACCGCGTCCTGCGGCAGATGCCGCAGGCGTTCGCCGAAACGTTGCAGGCAGGCCAGTGCCCGTTCCAGGGTTTCTTCGTCCAGCGCGCCCTTGGAGGTCAGGCCGGCGCCGAGGCGCACGGTGTCCTTCAGCGCGTCGAGGGGGTAGATCTGGGTATCGACCACCCGTGCCACCTGCAACCGGAAACTGTTGGAGCCGAGATCAACGGCGGCGATGGTGTCGTAGCCCATGAGGTCCCTTGAAACGTTATTGGTATTCGAATTGCGGTGACATCCGCCCGGGACCGGGACAGCAGCCGGGGGCCGGGGCCCCCTGTCTTACATCCGCAGCGCTCAGTCGTCGGACAGCGCGGTACGCTCCGCAACTTCCAGGCCGAGATGGCGGATGTCCTTGCCCTTGACCATGAACACCACGTACTCGGCCATGTTCTTGGCGTGGTCGCCAATGCGCTCCACGGCCTTGGCGATGGTCATGATCTCCAGCGACGTGGAGATGGTACGCGGGTCTTCCATCATGTAGGTGATCAGCTGCCGGACGATGGCCTTGTAGTCGCCATCGACCTGCTTGTCGTCGCGCACCACCTGGGCGGCGAGGCCGGCATCCAGACGGGCGAAGGCGTCCAGCGCCTTGCGCAGCATGGCCACGGCAGTTTCGGCCTCGCGCTGCACGTCGCCGAAGCGTGGCTTCTGTACCACTTCGCTGTCGTGGACGCGGCGGCCGCGGCGGGCAACCTTTTTGGCTTCGTCGCCGATGCGTTCGAGGTCGGTGATGGTCTTGATGACGGTGAACACCATCCGCATGTCGCCGGCGGCCGGCTGGCGGCGAGCGATCACGGTCTGGCAGGATTCGTCGAGCTCGACTTCGAGCATGTTGACGCGCTTATCGGCCTCGATGGCACGGTCGAGCAGGGCGAGGTCGCCGGTGATCAGGCCCTGGATCGCGTCGCGGATCTGTTCTTCGACCAGCCCACCCATTTCGAGCACGCGTGCGCGGATGCTCTCCAGTTCCTGGTCGAATTGCTTGGAAATGTGTTCAGCCATCTTGCTTGCTCCTGGGATAGGTCGCATCGGAGGCAATAGACCTCCGGGGGACCGGGCAGGCTAGCGCATCAACATGACGGATTGATGACAAGTCGTCAACCGTCGACCCGTCCAAATGGCTGCGTTCCGACTCGGCGAGCGGCCGCCATCGGGGGCGGCGCTACGCCTGACTGCAAAGCGTTGTTACGCCAGCGCGCTGCGGTGCGTCTCCACCCCTTGCGGCGTGCCCAGCAGCAGCACGTCAGCCGGCCGGCGGGCGAACAGGCCGTTGGTGATCACTCCCGGGATCTGGTTGATCTCGGTTTCCAGCTTCACCGGTTCGGCGATCTGCATGCCGCGCACATCCAGGATTTGGCCGCCGTTGTCGGTGACCGTATTTTCACGCCACACCGGATCGCCACCCAGCTTGACCAGCTCGCGCGCCACCAGGCTGCGCGCCATCGGAATCACCTCGACCGGCAGCGGAAAGTTACCCAGCACGCGCACCATCTTGCTCTGGTCCGCCACACAGACGAACAGGTCACTGGCCTGGGCGACGATCTTCTCGCGCGTCAGCGCCGCGCCGCCGCCCTTGATGCACTGGAGGAAGGAATTGACCTCGTCCGCGCCGTCGACGTAGATCGGCAGGCGGCCGACTTCGGAGAGCTGGAATACCGGGATGCCGTGCGATTCCAGCCGCCGGGCGGAGGCCTCGGAGCTGGCGACGGCGCCCTTGATGCGCTCCTTGATCCCGGCCAGCGCGTCGATGAAGAAGTTGGCTGTGGAGCCGGTGCCGACACCGATCACCCAGCCGTCTTCGATGTAGCGGATGGCGGCTTCCGCCACCGCGCGTTTTTGTTCGTCTTGAGTCATGTTCGTAGTCCGGTGAACCGCTTTGTCGCGGGAAGGATAGCTTCGACCGCTGCCCATCGCAAATCGTGCCTTGGCGTTGTTGGTCGATTGCGACGTTGTGGCTATCCGTGGTGAATTCCAATTAATCTCATTTTTAAAATAACCACAAAATGTGGTGTTAATTTCGAAATACATCGAAACACCACATTTTTCCTTGATGACACCACCCGCACTGTGTACATTGCAGAAAACCACCTGACCCATAAGGAGCTTGAAATGGAACAGAAAGTCGATGCGGCGGGCTTGATCCGCACCGTGTTCGGGGGACGCCGCGCCTTGCAGCGTGATCTGATCGCTCACGGCATCGACGGCGACATCCAGATCAAGACCATCGACCGCTGGTGCGACCGCAAGAGCATCCCCGCCCAGCACATCGTTCACATGGAGCGGCTGGCCGCCAAGCTGGGCCGCGCGTTCCGCGTGTCCGACTTCGTGCTGGATGGCGACGCCACGTCGGAAGCCACCCCGCCGTTCGACTACCTGGAGCGCATTCTCACCGCGCCCGTCTACGACGTGGCCCGCGAAACCCCGCTGGAAGCCGCCCCGGCG
>CBIHQA010000247.1:0-6083 GCA_966211475.1 uncultured Neisseriales bacterium | reverse complement strand
GCCGTTGACGGCGATCTTGCCGGTCTTGCCGGCCTGCTTCACCGCCTCGGCCGCGCCGGGGAACACCACGCTGGAAATCGCGATGATGCCCTGCACGTCCGGATAGGCCTTGAGCACGTCCTGCGTCATCTGGAAGGCCTTCTGCTGGTCTTCGCCCGGGGCCTTGATGTCCAGGATCTTGAAGTTCGGGTAGTCGCTGGCGATGCGGTCCTTCATCGCCTTGATCCAGGCGTTCTGGTTGGGGGCGGACAGGTCGGAGGTCATGATCACCACCTTTCCGTCCTTGCCGACCTGCTGGACCATCGAATCGAGCAGCGCCTTGCCCAGGCCGTCGGCGGTGGCCTGGTTGATCAGCACGTCACGGGCGTTGGCGTCCGCGTCCCAAGTCACCACCTTGATGCCGGCCTTCTGGGCCTTTTGCAGCACCGGCTTGAGTGCTTCCGGGTCGTTGGCGGACACGGCCAGCACGTCGACCTTGGCGGTGATGAAGTTCTCGATCATCTCGATCTGCTTGTCCGCACGGCCTTCGGTGGGGCCGCGGTACACCAGCTTGACGCCCTTGAGTTCCTTGGCGGCGTCTTCCGCGCCCTTCTTGGCGGCATTGAAGTAGTCGATGCCCACCAGCTTGGGGATCATCGCCACGGTGATGTCCTTGGCCTGCGCGGCCATGCTGCCCAGGCCCAGCGCCAGACCCAGGGCCATGCCCACCGAAGCGTTGATAACGGTACGGCGAGTTACGTGTTGCATCTCTCTTCTCCTAGCGTTGTTTTAACGACCGCATGTTTCGGGGGCACCGGTCAGGCGCGTACCCGCTGCACGGTGACGGCACGGCGCCGCGCCCGCGACTTGTCCCACAACTGCAAAACCTGGTTCACCAGCACCGCCAGCAGCAGCAGGCCGCCGACGATCACGTTCTGAACTTCCGGCGGCACGAAGGCGAGCGTCAGCCCGTTGCGCACCATGCCCACCAGCAGCAGCCCGAGCAGCGTGTTCCACACGTTGCCAGCGCCGCCGGAGATCGCCGTGCCGCCCAGCACCACCGCGGTGATCGCATCCAGCTCGAAGCCGAAACCGGCATCGGCCTTGGCCGACGAGATGCGCGCCACGTAGACCACGCTGGCCAGCCCGGATAGCGCACCGATACCGGTGTAGACGTACAGCAGCACCTTTTGCGTATCGACGCCGGCAAAGCGCGCCGCCGTGCTGTTCTTGCCGATGGCGAAGATGAAGCGGCCGAAGGCGGTCCGGGTGAGCAGCCACCAGGTCGCCACCGCGAACGCGGCCAGCACCAGCAACTGGTACGGCACCACGCCGAACAGATAGCCCTGCCCCAGTGCGAGGAAGCCTTCCGCATAGCCGCCGTAGGAGGCGCCCTGGCTGAGTCCCAGCGCCGCGCCGCGATACACCGCCAGCGTCGCCAGCGTGACGATCAGCGCCGGGATGCCCAGGCGGGCGATCAGCGCGGCGTTCACATAGCCCAGCACCGCCCCGGCCAGCACGGTGAACGGCACCGCCAGCCACAGGCTGACGCCCTGCCCGTGCAGCATGCCCAGCACCACCGCGCACAGCCCGACGATGGACCCCACCGACAGGTCGATGCCGGCGGTGATGATCACCAGCGTCATCCCCAGCGAGATCAGGCCGACCTCGGTACTCATGCGGCCGATCTCCAGCAGGTTGCCCACGGTCAGGAACTGCTCGGACAACTGACTGAGCACCGCCACCGCGACCACCAGCAGCAACACCAGGAACAGGCTGGACCACGACAGGCCGGCCAGCTTCCCGACCAGTTTCCGTTTCCAGTCAGGCATAGGCATGACGTGCTCCCTTCGGCTTGCGCTGCGGCCGGGCACGGCGCAGGTTGACGCTGACCGCCAGCAGGATGAACAGGCCCTGCACCGCCTGCTCCCAGTAGGAGGACACGTGCAGATAGGTCAGCGCGGTGGAGGTGAAGCCGAGCAGCAGGCAGCCCAGCACGGTGCCGAGCAGGTTGCCGGCGCCGCCCAGGATGCTGGTGCCGCCGACCACCACGGCGGTAATCGCCAGCAGCTCGAAGTTGGTGCCGGTATTCGGCTGGATGGTGGAAAAGCGCGTGGCGAACACGAACGCCGCCAGGCCGATCAGCGCGCCCTGCACGCAGAACACCGAGAACACCGTGGCCCGCACCGGGATGCCGGACAGCCGCGCCGCCGCCGCGTTGGAGCCCACCGCGTACAGGCTGCGGCCCCAGCGGCTGTGGCGCAGCACCAGCCCGGTGACCAGCAGTACCGCCAGCATCGACCAGATCGGGTTGGCGATGCCCAGCCAGTGGCCGGTGCCAATCGATTGGAAGTATTCCGGGATACCGGTGACCCAGTTGCCCTCCATCAGGATGATGATGGCGCCGCGGATCACGGTCATGGTGCCCAGCGTGACGATGATGGACGGGATGTTGAGGAACGCCACCAGCGCGCCGTTGACCGCGCCGGCCAGCACACCCAGCCCGACCATGGCGGCGAACACCACCGGCATCGGCAGTTCCTGCTTGGCCAGCAGGCCGCCGGCAATCGCACAGGCGCCGAGGATCGAGCCGATCGAAATGTCGATCTGCCCGGTCAGGATCACCATCATCACGCCCGCCGCCGCGATGGCGAGGAAGGAGATGTTGACCAGGATGTCGCTGGCGTTCTGCAGGCTGAAGAAGCCCGGCGTCGAGGTGCCGAGCAGCAGCCCCAGCAGCACCAGGAAGGCGAGGATGGACCACTCGCGGGAACGATCGGTATGCATGATTCCCTCCCCCCTCAGCCCGCTGCCAGACGCGGCGAGGCGTCGAACCGTGTAACGGATTCCGATGCCGGCGCCGGTTCCGGTGTGGCCTCCGGCGGCGCGGACGACAGGCCCATGGCCGCTTCCATCACTGCTTCCTGCCCCGCGCCACGCGGGAATTCGCGGACGATCCGCCCCTGATGCATCACCAGCAGCCGGTCGGCCATGCCCAGCACCTCCAGCAGCTCGCTGGAAATCAGCAGGATGCCCATGCCCTGGTTCACCAGCCGGTCGATCACCGCATGGATTTCCGCCTTGGCGCCCACGTCCACGCCCTGGGTCGGCTCGTCCAGGATCAGCACGCGCGGCTGGGTCGCCAGCCACTTGCCGATCACCACCTTCTGCGCGTTGCCGCCAGAGAGGTTTTCCACCGCGTAGTCCGGCAGCGCGGGATGGATCTGCAGTGTCTTGATGTATTCGGCAGCGGTGGCCGCCTCGTCGCGCGGCTTCAAGCGGTCGGTCAGTCGCTGCAAGGGCAGGAACAGGTTCTGCGCGATGGAGAAGCCATGCACCAGGCCCTGGCGGCCCCTGTCTTCCGGCAGCATCGCCAGGCCGGCGGCCATCGCGCTGCGCGGGTTGTGCCGGCGGGTATCGATAGGCTGACCGTCGACCAGGATCTCGCCCGCGTCCGGCGTATCGATGCCGAAGATCAGCCGCGCCACCTCGGTACGGCCGGAGCCGACCAGGCCGGCCATGCCGACGATCTCGCCCTCATGCACCGTCAGGCTCACGTCGTTGACCGCGCCGTCGCGGCTGACGCCACGCAGCTCCAGCAGCGGCTTGCCGCGCTGGCGCAAGGTGCGGGGGTACAGGTGGTCGGCCACCCGGCCCACCATCTTCTGCACCAGCCAGCGCTGGTCCACCTCGCTGACCTGCGCGCTGCCGACCGCCGCGCCGTCGCGCAGCACGGTCACCCGGTCGCACAGCGACACGATCTCTTCCAGCCGGTGGGAGATGTAGACCATCGCCACGCCGCGCGCCTTCAGGCCACGGCAGACGGCGAACAACTGGTCGACGTCCTTCTGCGTCAGCGTCGCGGTCGGCTCGTCCAGGATCAGGATGCGCGCGTCCTGCGACAGCGCCTTGGCGATCTCCACCAGTTGCGAGCGGGCCTTGCCGAGGTCGCCCAGCCGGGCATCCAAAGGCAGGTCCAGCCCCAGGCGTTCGAACAGCGCGGTCGCCTCGCGGCGCATGCGTGCCCAGTCCACCCGGCGCAGGCCCAGCAGGCCGGGCTTGAGCGGCTGACGGCCCATGTAGAGGTTCTCCAGCACCGACAGGTCCGGGTAGAGGCTGGTCTCCTGGTAGATGGTGGCGATGCCCAGCGCCTGGGCGCGGCGCGGGTTGGCGAGCGGGGTCGGGCGGTTGTCGATCTCCAGCGTGCCTTCGTCGGGCTGGTACACGCCGGACAGCACCTTGATCAGCGTGCTCTTGCCGGCGCCGTTCTCGCCCAGCAGGGCGTGGATTTCGCCGGGCCGCAGGTCGAAATCGACCCCGCGCAGCGCGTGCACCCCGCCGAAGCGCTTGTGCACGCCCTGCAGTTGCAGAATGGGGGAAGTCATGACGCCCCCTCAGACGATACCGGCGCTCGGGCCGCTGGCCGGGCGGATTTCCGCCACTTGCCGGCGGTAGCCGGCAGCGCGGTAGACCGCCACCGGGTCGACCGCCCCGTCCTGCTCCAGCCGAATCTGCTGCAACAGCGGCGTCACGTCCGTCTCGTAGGCGCGCTTCAGGGTCTGCGTCGCCATCAGCGCGTCGTTGCCGTCCTGGTAGCCGGCCAGCGCCTGACGATCCACCAGCAGGGCCTGCGCGTAGGTACGGTGCACCGTCACCGCGCTGGTCATCAGGCTTTCAATCGGGTCAGTCACGTTGTGCGACTGGTCCAGCATGTAGGCGGGGTCGAAGCCCTTGACGCCGGACGCAGCGGCGTCCACCAGTTCGTTGAACACCAGGAACAACTGGTAGGGGTTGATGCTGCCGCTGTCCAGGTCGTCGTCGCCGTACTTGCTGTCGTTGAAGTGGAAGCCCGCCAGCTTGCCGGCAGCGATCAGCCGCGCCACGATCAGCTCGATGTTCACATTGGGCGCGTGGTGGCCCAGGTCCACCAGGCATTGCGCCTGCGGCCCGAGCTGCTGCGCCGCCATCAGGCTGGAACCCCAGTCCTGGATCACGGTGGCGTAGAAGGCCGGTTCGAACAGCTTGTGCTCCAGGAACATGCGCCAGTCGGTCGGCAGGCCAGCGTAGATCTGGCGGGTGCTCTCCAGGTAGCGGTCGAAGGCGCGACGGAAGTGCTGCTGGCCGGGGAAGTTCGAGCCATCGCCCACCCACACGGTGATCGCTTTGCTGCCGAGCTTACGGCCGATCTCGATGCATTCCAGGTTGTGCTGTACCGCTTGCTCGCGCACCGAAGCATCGGTGTGGGTGAGGCTGCCGTACTTGTACGACCTGGCCTGCCCCTTCTGGTCCTGGAAGGTGTTGGAGTTGACCGCGTCGAAGCCGAGACCATACTCGGCCGCCTGCTCGCGCAGCGCCACGTAGTCATCGCAGCGGTCCCAGGGGAAGTGCGGCGACACCGTCGGCGTGCAGCGCACCAGTTGCTGGATCACCGCGCAATCCTGGAGCTTGTCGAAGATGTTGCGCGGCTCGCCCAGCCCCGGAAAGCGGGCGAAACGGGTGCCACCGGTGCCGACACCCCAGCTTGGCACGGCCACCGCAAAACGGGCGACCTGCGCCTTGATCTGGTCGAGGTCGATGCCACGCCGGGCGAGCTGTTCGCCCAGCACGGCGTAGTCACGGGCAACCTGGTCCTTCAGCGCCGCATTCTGCGACTCGACCAGTTGCGTATCGATCGGGCCCTTTGCCATGAGTGTCTCCTTGATCTGTTTTTGGCATGTTGGCGGACGGGCTTTACCCGTCAGCGGGCTTAGCGAGGGAAGGCCGCGAGATTACCGGCATCTACGTTCAGTATGTTCCCCGTGGATTTGGCCGATACGTCGGCGGCAAAGAAATACGCGGCTTCGGCGATGTCTTCCGGCAGCACGCTGCGCTTGAGCATCGACCGGTCGCGGTAGAAGGCTTCCAGCTCTTCCTCACTGATCTTGTTGGCGGCAGCGCGTTCCTCGCTCCATTTGCCGGTCCAGATCTTGCTGCCACGGATCACCGCATCCGGGTTCACCACGTTGGCGCGGATGCCGAGCGGCGCGCCTTCCAGCGCAATACAGCGGGCTAGCTGAATCTCGCTCGCCTTGGCGGCGCAGTAAGCGGACGCCTGGTTGCTGGCG
>CBIHQA010000246.1:0-6103 GCA_966211475.1 uncultured Neisseriales bacterium | reverse complement strand
CCCCTATTCTTTCCATTTGATATTGCAGCCCACCGACGGCACTTGCCGGACCGGTGCCGGATGCCCCGCCAACAGCGCATCCGCCGCCGCCCGCAGGTCCGCTCCGGTCACCGGCAGGCCGTTGCCTGGTCGGCTGGCATCGAACTGCCCGTGGTAGAACAGCTGCAAGGAAGGGTCGAGCAGATAGAGATCCGGCGTGCAGGCCGCCTGGAATGCCTTGGCCACCGTCTGCTGCGCATCCACCAAGTAAGGAAAGTGCCACCCCCACTCCCGCGCCACCTCCAGCATGCGGGCAGGGCGATCTTCGGGATAGGCCTCCGCATCGTTGGCATTGATGGCGATCACCCGCAGCCCTCGGTCCTGGTATTCATCGGCAAAGCGCGCCAGCCCCTGATGGATATGCTTCACAAAGGGACAATGGTTGCAGACAAAGGCCACCAGCGTGGCATGGGTGCCGTGGGCAGCCTCGAGCGAAACGGACTGGCCTTCGGCCGTGGGCAGCGTGAAGGTAGGAGCCTGCCACCCCGAAGGCAGCTCAGTGGACGGAGTCAGCGCCATGTCGGTTCTCCTGGGAAGGGCGTTTCAGAACGGAAATTGTGGGATTGATGACGGGCCGGCATGGCAATCCGCCAGAAAGGGTCCGACCGGCGGAGAAGCGCTCCGTTCCTCGTGCAGTCTGCATGGTTAACTGCCAATTCTTCTTGCATCTTACGCCATTTGTCGGCTACTGCTGGGCTTGCCAGGGAACTTGCCGGATCGTCGGCCGCTCACAGTGGGGCTACCGGATCTTTCCCGCTCACCGGGCTCCTCCGGCTGGCCGGTGCCTTCCCTCGGAATTTCGGGATGGCTGTTTCCGCCCCGTCAGGCAGCAATGCGACATGACCAAAAGCGGGCGGCTTTCCTTGGCGACAGCGCCAGGCGTTGTCGTCGGGTTCAAGAAGAAGGAGGCGCATCCATGAAGCCCTCTGTCGTCAAACCCCTTGTCACCCTGCTGTCCGTCGTCACGATTGGCCTGCAGGCACCGCTCGCGTCGGCCGCGATGGTCACCACCGAAGACGCCGCCACCAGCGCCCAGATCCAGGCCGACCGCGAAAAGGTAAAAGCCTTCCTCGACCGCGCCAGCGTGCAGGACCGGCTGCATACCCTCGGTGTCCAGGTCGCGATGGCCAAGGACCGGGTCGACGCGCTGACCGATTCGGAAGTTTCGGACATGGCCCGCAAGATCGACCAGCTACCCGCCGGCGGTGACCTGAGCCGGACCGACTGGATCCTGATCCTGCTGGTTGCGATCCTGGTGGTCGTGGCCGCCTGATGGCTCCCGCCGCCGGTCACGAAACCACGGCGGCGGCAAGCGACACATTCGCCAACATGCGCGGCAATACATTGCCCCAAGACTGGCTCGGCCGGCTGGTTATGTTGCTCAGTCTGCTTTGCTTGGCCGGCTGCGCAACGCCACAGCTGGACCAGCTGCGCCGCCAGCCTCCGCCCGACCTACCACCAAGGGTGGAACTGACCAATGTGCCTTTCTACCCTCAGCGCGACTATCAGTGCGGCCCTGCCGCACTGGCTACCGTGCTCAACCAGCAGGGAATCGCCATTGATCCCGATGCCCTCGCGGATCAGGTCTACCTGCCCGGTCGCAAGGGAGCCTTCCAGGCAGAGATGCTGGGTGCCGTCCGCCGGCAGGGGCTCTTGGCCTATCCAATCACGCCCAGCATGGAAGCGCTACTGCACGAAGTCGCCGCCGGCAACCCTGTGCTAGTACTGCAGAACGTCGGCTTCCGGCTGATGCCGACCTGGCATTACGCCGTCGTGATCGGTTATGACCTGCCAGCGGAACAGGTCATCCTGCGCTCCGGCGTAACCGAACGGCTGACGCTATCACTGGATACCTTCCTGCACAGTTGGGCGGGCAGCGGCCAGTGGGCGATGCTGGCGATGCCGCCGGACCGGTTACCCGTCAGCGTCACCGAAGCAGGCTACGTCACTGCCGCCGTCGGCTTGGAGCGCGTGAACCCGCGCCCGGCACAACAGGCTTACCGGACCGCCCTGGAACGCTGGCCGGACAACCTGACGGCCCGCCTGGGTCTCGGCAACAGCGCCTACGCCCTGCATGATCTCTCCGGAGCGGAGGCCGCTTTCCGGGCCGCAACCGATGCCCATCCCGATGCCGCGGATGCGTGGAACAACCTTGCCCAGACTCTGCTCGACCAAGGGCGGCGAGGAGAGGCCCAGGCGGCAGCACAGCAGGCGGTTGAACTGGGCGGCCCTCGCCTGCCCCTTTACCAGCAGACACTGGCTGCGACACAGCAGGTGCAACCCTGACGGCACAATCTGCCTTTACCGCCCCGATCATCCTGACAATTGAAATCAGGAATGCGCCGCCATCAACGTCGGAACCAAGTCCGACACCCCGTCCCACATGATCTGGATGCCGATGCACAACAGGATGAAGGATGACAGCCGCAGAAAGATCACCGTGCCGGCTTCGCCCAGCAGCGCCACCAGTCGGTCGGCGAAACGGTAGCTGACGAAAATCGCCAGCGCCAGGATGCCGGCGCCGGTGATGCCGGCCACCACTCGGAACACTTCCTCGATGCCGCGCGACGGCACGTTAGCGCCCAGCGTGATAGCGATCGATACTGTGCCGGGGCCGACGGTGAGCGGGAAGGTCATCGGGAAGAACGCCTTCTTGAGGATGTGCGGGCCGCGCAGCCGGCCTTCGTCGACCGTATCCTTGCCGCTGTCGTCGGCATGCAGCATCTGCCAGCCGGTGGACATCACCAGCAGGCCACCTCCCACCCGCACAATCGGCAGCGAAATCCCGAAGAACTTCAGCACATAGGTGCCGATGAACATCGACGCCAGCAGCAGCACAAAACCGTTGATCGCCACCTTGCGTGCCAGCTGGTTGCGCACCGCCTGCGATTCGCCCCGGCTGAAGGCGATGAAGATCGGCGCCTGCCCGACCGGGTTTACGATGGGCAACAGCGCCGCCACGGTCAGCAGGGTGTTGGTCAGCAAAAAGCCCAGTCCATGGGTCATTGGGGTTCCTTGTCGGTGTCGGCAGCTTCGGTGAGCAACCAGTCGATCAATGTTTGTAGGCGCGGGGGGACCGCGCTGCGTTCCGGGTGGGTCAGGTAGTAAGCGGCGCCGGTTTCCACTCGTAGCGGAAAGGGCGTGACCAGCCGGCCGGCGGCGACGTCCTCGCCGATCAGCGACCAGTCGCCGATGGCGACACCGAAGCCCTGTACGGCAGCGGTGGTGGCCAGGTCCAGCGTGTCGAAGTGCTGCGACTGCGCCGCCCGGAAGTTGGCACAGCCGGCGGCCGCCAGCCAGAGCTGCCAGTCGCGCTGATCGCGGGTCGGGTGCAACAGCGTGAAATGCGCCAGGTCCTGCGGGGTTTCAAGCGGGGAACGGGCGAGCAGCGACGGTGCGCACACCGGGGTCATCCGCTCCCGGAACAAGCGGTGCGCCGTCACCCCCCGGCCCGGCGCATTGCCGAACACCACCGCGATGTCGAACTCCTCCATCTGGAAGTCCACGCCGTGATGCACGGTGGTGGTCAGCTCCACCGGCAAATCGGGGAAGGCCGCCTGGAAGCGCATCAGCCTGGGCAGCAGCCAGCGCATCGCGCAGGTCGGCGTCTTCATGCGGATCGCGTTGTGCTTGGCCGACACCCGCTCCACCGCATCGGCCATCTGCGAGAAGGCCTGCTGGATGGGCGCCGCCAGCGCCGCGCCTTGAGCGGTCAGCACCAAGCCCCGCGCGTGGCGCTGGAACAGCGGATAGCCGAGGTGATCCTCCAGCGCCGCGATCTGCCGACTGACCGCCCCCTGGGTCAGATGCATGGCGTCGGCCGCCTGGGTGAAGCTCTTGTATTGCGCTGTCATGGCGAAGGTATGCAGCGCGTTGAGCGGGGGCAAACGCTTGGACATAGGTTGCTCCAGCTATGCAGTTTGCTCATGGGTAGTATGACAAGTTTTCGATTGTGGCGGGGGCGCAATCTGGTTGAAATGGCCTCGAAACAAGCGGGCTTCGCGGCCCGACCAGATCGGAGACACCATGCAGACCACCGTGCGCCCCCATTCCAAACTGCCCGATGTCGGCACCACCATCTTCACGGTAATCGGCCAGCTGGCCGCCGAGTACCAGGCGATCAACCTGTCACAGGGTGCCCCCAACTTTCCCTGCGATGCCCGCCTGGTCGAGAACACCCATGCCGCGATGCGCGCCGGCCACAACCAGTACGCGCCGATGGCCGGCTTGATGTCTTTGCGCGAAGCGCTGGCGCAGAAGATGGCCGACCTCTACGGCGCCGCCTACGACCCGGCTAGTGAGATCACCGTGACCGCCAGCGCCAGCGAAGGCCTGTATGCGGCGATCAGCGCGCTGGTCCACCCCGGCGACGAGGTGATCTACTTCGAGCCGGCCTTCGACAGCTACGCCCCCATCGTCCGCCTGCAGGGTGCCACCCCGGTCGCCATCCGCCTGCAGGCGCCGGACTACGCCATCCCCTGGGACGAGGTGGCGGCCAAGATCAATCCGCGCACCCGGATGATCCTGATCAACACCCCGCACAACCCCACCGCCACCGTGCTGGGTGATGACGACATCGCGCAGCTCAGCCGGCTGACCGCCAACACCGACATCGTGATCCTGTCCGACGAGGTGTACGAACACATCGTGTTCGACGGCATGCCGCACCACGGCATGGCCGCCTACCCGGCGCTGGCCGAGCGGAGCGTGATCGTGTCGTCCTTCGGCAAGACCTTCCACGTGACCGGCTGGCGCATCGGATACTGCGCTGCCCCGGCCGCGCTGATGGACGAGATCCGCAAAGTGCACCAGTTCATGGTGTTCTCGGCCGACACGCCGATGCAGTACGCCTTTGTCGAGCAACTGAAGAATCCGGCCAGCTATCTGGGCCTGTCCGAGCTCTACCAGCAGAAGCGCGACCTGCTTGCCCGCCTGCTGGCCGAATCGCGCTTCGAGTTGCTGCCCAGCAAGGGTTCCTTCTTCATGCTGGCCCGCTACGGTCACTTTAGCGACGAGCCGGATAGCCAGTTCGTGCAGCGGCTGATCCGTGACTTCGGCGTGGCCACCATTCCGCTGTCGGCCTTCTACTCCGACGGCACCGACGCCCGCGTGGTACGCCTCTCGTTCGCCAAGGACGACGCCACGCTGCGGGCCGGCGCCGAACGGCTGTGCCAGGTCTGAGGAGCATCGCCATGAGCACGCAACGCGTCGCCGTCATCCAGATGAACTCCGGCGCCGACCTCGGCCGCAACCTGATGACCGCCGCCCGGCTGATCGCCGCCGCAGCGGAAGACGGTGCCCGGCTGGTGGTGCTGCCGGAATACTTCTACCTGATGGGCGAAAGCGACGCCGACCGCCTGCCCTACGCCGAAGCCCCTGGCCGCGGCCCGATCCAGGAAGGGCTGGCCCAGGCCGCCCGCCAGGCCGGCGTCTGGCTGGTCGCAGGCACCGTGCCGTTGCAAGGGCCAGACCCGCACCACGTCTATAACGCCAGCCTCCTGTTCGACGACCAGGGCGAATGCCGGGCCCGCTACGACAAGATCCACCTGTTCGGCTTCACCGGCATCGGCGAGACCTACCGCGAGGCCGACACCCTGGCCCCCGGCGGCGAGGTGGTCACCGCCCAGACCCCGGTCGGCGCGCTGCGCATGAGCGTCTGCTACGACCTGCGCTTCCCCGAGCTGTACCGCCGCGGTCCGGCGCCGGAGCTGATCTCCGCCCCCGCCGCCTTTACCCACACCACCGGTGAGAAGCACTGGGAAACCCTGCTGCGCGCCCGCGCCATCGAAAACCAGGCCTACGTCCTGGCCGCCGCTCAATGGGGCCTGCACCCCAACGGCAAACGCACATTCGGCCACAGCATGATCGTCGACCCTTGGGGCACCGTGCTGGCCTGCCGACCCGAAGGAGAGGGCTTCGCCGCCGCCGAGGTGGACGAAGCATTGTTGATGGACGTTCGCGAGCGCCTGCCGGCGCTGAAGAACCGTGTTTTGGATCGTTGAGGAGAGAAGACCATGCGTAAGAACGCCGTGTTGAAGACCGCCCTGCTGACCGCCCTGGGGCT
>CBIHQA010000245.1:0-6109 GCA_966211475.1 uncultured Neisseriales bacterium | reverse complement strand
GTGCCGGCTCGCGCCAGGTAATCCGGGCTGGCGACCAGGATGCGGCGATAGTTTGCCAGCGCCTCCACCTGGAACGGCCCTTCGGGCAGCATGGGCTGCACCCGCAGCACCACGTCCAGATCCTCGGCCTCCATGTCGTTCTTGGCATTGTCGAACTGCAACTCCAGGTCCAGCCGTGGAAAGCGCGCCAGGAAGCGTGGCAGCAAGGGCGTGAGCACATGCAGGCCGAACTGTGTCGGGGCGGCGACGCGCAGCCGGCCGCGCGGCTCCTGTTCCAGCGCCAGCACCGCTTCGCGGGCGTCGTCCATGGCGTCGAGCATGGCCTGTGCCCGCTGGTGATACAGCCGGCCGGCCTCCGTTGGCGCGACCCGGCGGGTGGAGCGAGACAGCAGGGTGACGCCCAGCTCGGCTTCGAGCTGTTGAATGGCCCGCGACAGCGACGAGGGCACCAAGTCGAGCTCGCGGGCGGCGGCGGAAAAGCTGCCGAGTTCCACTACACGGCAGTACCAGGTCAGCAGCTGACGGGTTTCCATGGGACAGTCAGGGGCGGGCCAGCGCTGCGGGCTGCGCTTGCGGCTGCGGCTGGGCGGCCGGCATCAGATTCGGCAGGTGGGTGCGCAAGAACTCCAGGAAAGCCGCCGTCTTCGCCGCCAGGGCGCGTGGCGAATAGAGGGCATACAAGCCGATCTGCCCGGCCGGCTCGAATTGCTCCAGCACCCGTACCAGCCGTCCCTTGGCCAGCCCATCGGACAGCACGTGCGGGCCACCGCGGACGATACCCAGCCCGCCTTCCGCCAGCGCCAGCTCAGCCTCCGGGGTATTCGCGCTGTGATACCGGCCCAGCTTCACCTCGATCGAACGGTCGCCGTCGGCGAAGTGCCAGTACTTCTCCTCGTGCATCCCGCTGCCGGTGATCACGATATGGTCGGCCAGTTCGCAGGGATGCTGCGGTGTGCCGTGACGCGCCAGATACTCCGGGCTGGCCATCATCGACGATGAATAGCGCATCAGCTGTTCCACCCGCTGCGGCACGTCCGGCCAGTGCATCGAAGTGCGGATCGCCAGATCGAGGCGCTCCAGGTCGAAGTCCAGCACCTCGTTGGTGTACAGCAGGTCGAATTCCACCCGCGGAAAGCGGGCCGAGAATAGCGGCAATAGCGGCGAGATGATGCGATGGCCGAAGCCCATGGTGGTGGTCAGCCGCAGCCGCCCGCTTGGCTCGTCCTGCAGGTCGCTCAAGGCATTGCGGGCGGCATCCATCGACTCCAGCATCGCGCGGGCATGGCGGTGGTACAGCTGCCCGGCCTCGGTCGGGATCACTCGCCGCGTGCTGCGCGCCAGCAGCACCGAGCCCAGCTCTTCCTCCATTTGCTGGATCGCACGGCTGAGCGACGAGGGCACCAGGTCGAACTCGCGCGCCGCGGCCGAGAAGCTGCCGAGTTCGACCACGCGGCAATACCAGGTGAGCAGTTGGCGGGTTTCCATGCGCGTATCCTGACAAGGTCAGGCGTCTGCTGCAATGCCAGGATGGGACGGCCCGGATGACCGACAAACCTTGATGGTCCGCTTGCGGGCCATCTACAACCCGCCCTCCCGCCAGAGGGAGGGAGTCGGAGGGTGGGGAAAGTCTCAGGGAGGCTGCCGATGGGTTGCCGTCGGTCAAACCAGCAAAGCTCGCTTTGCGCCCTTCTGATGTGGTGCCTCCTGCCGCTATCCGCAGCCCGGGCGGCGGAGGACCGGCTTTCGCGGTAAAATCAAACATTTACCGCATCTCAGCCTTCCTTTCTCATGACTCTGCTCGAACTGCTTTCCGCCCGGGTCCAGGCCGCACTGGCTGCCGTCGGTGCCCCGGACGCCCAACCGCTGGTCCAGCCCGCCGCCCGGCCGGAATTCGGCGACTACCAGGCCAACGGCGTGATGAGCGCCGCCAAGGCGCTGAAGACCAACCCCCGCCAACTGGCCGAGCAGCTGGTCGCCGCGCTCGACCTGCAGGACATCGCCAGCGAAGTCAGCATCGCCGGCCCCGGCTTCATCAACGTCAAGCTGTCGGACGCCTTCCTGGCGCAACGCGCCCAAGCTGCGCTGGCCGATGAGGCGCTGGGCGTGAAGGCTGACCACCCGCAGACGGTGGTGGTGGACCTGTCGTCCCCCAACCTTGCCAAGGAAATGCACGTCGGGCACCTGCGCTCGACCATCATCGGCGACTCGCTGGCCCGCACACTGGACTTCCTCGGCCACCAGGTGATCCGCCAGAACCACGTCGGCGACTGGGGCACCCAGTTCGGCATGCTGACCGCCTACCTGATCGAAAGCGGCGGCGCGGACGATGCCGGCCACGCGCTGGACGACCTGGAAGACTTCTACCGCAAGGCCAAGGTGCGCTTTGATGAGGACGCTGCCTTTGCCAACCGCGCCCGCGAATACGTGGTCAAGCTGCAAGGCGGCGACGAGCAGGTGCTCGCGCTATGGCGCCGCTTTGTCGAAGTCTCGTTGTCGCATTGCGAAGCGGTCTACCAACGCTTGGGCGTCAACCTGACCCGTGCAGACGTGATGGGCGAATCCGCCTACAACGACGACCTGCCGCAAGTGGTGGCCGACCTGCGCGCCAAGGGCCTGCTGACCGAAGACCAGGGCGCCCAGGTGGTCTTCCTGGAAGAATTCAAGAACAAGGAAGGCGAGCCGGCCGCCTATATCGTGCAGAAGCAGGACGGCGGCTACCTCTACGCCACCACCGACCTCGCTGCCGCCCGCTATCGTCACAAGGTGCTGCATGCCGACCGGTCGCTGTACGTGGTCGATGCGCGCCAGGGCCTGCACTTCCAGCAGATGTTCACGTTGGCGAAGAAGGCCGCGTTCGTACCGGCCGAGATGCAGCTCGAGCACGTCGCCTTCGGCACCATGATGGGCGAGGACGGCAAGCCGTTCAAAACCCGCTCCGGCGACACCGTCAAGCTGATCGACCTGCTGAACGAGGCCGAAGAACGCGCCTTCGCGCTCGTCTCCGACAAGAACCCGACGCTGGATGAAGGCGACCGCCGCCGCATCGCCCACGCGGTGGGCATCGGCGCCGTGAAGTACGCCGACCTGTCCAAGCACCGCACTAGCGACTACGTCTTCAACTGGGACACTATGCTCGCCTTCGAAGGCAACACGGCGCCCTACCTGCAATACGCCTACACCCGGGTCAAGAGCATCTTCCGCAAGCTCGACACGCGCGACACCGCCGCGCCGATCGTGCTGACCGAACCCGCAGAACACGCACTGGCCTTGGCGCTGGCCCAGTTCGCTGACACCGTGCAGGCGGTCTCCCGCGACGCCTGCCCACACTACCTGTGCGGCTACCTGTACGGACTGGCAACCCAGTTCATGCGCTTCTATGAGGCCTGCCCGGTCCTGAAGAGCGAAGGCGCCGTGCAACAAAGCCGCCTGCAACTGTGCGACCTGACGGCCCGCACCCTGCAGACCGGCCTGGGGCTGCTGGGGATTGAAGTGCTGGAGGCGATGTAAGCGTCAGCTGCGACGTCCTGAAAAACATAAGGCGCCCGATGGGGCGCCTTATGTTTTGCAGTGCTCAGCAACCGGGTGCTACCCCAACTGCGCCAGCTCCCGCTTACTCGCCTTTACCCAGGCACGCTCCTGCGGCCCCAGGCGGAACCGTTGAGCATGCTCTAGCAGGTCTTTCAGCACGGACGCCGCTTGGGTTGTATGCCCAACTTCTCGCAGCAATTCGGCATGCCGGTACCGTGCCTCCAACCCGACAAAGTGGGGAACCAGCTGCTCCAGCTCCAGCAGCGCCTTCTGCTTGTCCCCGCTGCCAGCCTCTGCGCGGGCGGCCAGCAAGGCCACCTCGTCGGCGTGGTAGCCGGGATGCTCCGCCTTCAAGCCCTCCAGCAACTGGCGGGCGGCGGTAGCATTGCCATTGAAGAAATGCGCCCTGGCGAGTCCGAATGTCAGATCTGGTGCGTTGCCAAACGGTGACTCGCGTGCCGAGTCGTACAGCCGGATGGCGTCATCGAACATGCCGCGCTCGACACATTCGGTGGCCATCTTCAGCTTATTGTCCATGCTGCCGCAGATGGCCAATTCCTCTGCGCGGCGGTGCAGGTCACGGTCCGGGTTGATGGCCTTCGCGATGTCATTGCCAAGCCGCAGGACATTCCGTTCGTGCCTGCTGTTGGGGAAGATTTCCACCAGGAAATAGACAAGTGCGCCCATCACCGGGAACGACATGATGACGAACATCCACCAGTACGGTCTGCCGGTTTTGAACACGTGATACACCAGGCAGAACTGGACAAACAGAACGGCGGCGGCCAGCAAGGGCATGCGATCTTCCTTTTTGCTCTGGCGGCGCCGTTATTGTTCTCCCCTGGCGCCGCTCACACGGCGTGACGATAGCATAACCATCGTGTCGGATGCTGAGCCTGCTTCAGCGCCCTTCGTCCAGTGCCGTCACCCGTGCTCCTCTCGCCGGTAGTCCGAACTCCTCCGCATGTTCCGTTAGCACCCGCAGGAAAGCCTCGCCATATCGCGCCAGTTTGCTTTCCCCCACGCCGAACAGTTCGCCGAAGCCCTCCCGCGTCTGCGGCCGGCGGTCCAGCATGTGCTTGAGGGTGGTGTCGCCGAAGATCACATAGGGCGGGACGCCTTGTTCCTCGGCCAGCTTGCGGCGCAGTGCACGCAACCGGTTCCACAGCTCCTCTTCCGCCGCATCGCGGAAGGTCCAGTCTCCGCCCCCCGGTTTCGACGTCCGTTCCTTGCGGGCGGACTTCGCGGGTGCCACGCGGCGTCGCGCCATCAGCGTCGCTTCGCCCTTCAGTAGCGGTCGGGCGGCTTCGGTCAGCGTCAACCCACCGTGGCGCTCCGGGTCGGCCTGAAGCATGCCGGTCGCCAGCAGTTGCCGGAACAGAGCACGCCAGTCCGCCTCCGGCAGGTCCTTGCCGATGCCGTAGGTCGACAATCGGTCATGGCCTCTCTCGGCAATGCGAGGGGAGGATTTCCCCAAAAGCACATCCACCACGTGCCCGGCGCCGAAGCGTTGGCCAGTGCGGAACACGCAGGACAGTGCCCGTCGCGCCGCATCGGTGGCGTCCCAGGTTTCCGGCGGGGTCAGGCAGTTGTCGCAGTTGCCGCAGGGGGTAATCTGCTCGCCGAAATAGCCCAGCAGGGCTTGGCGGCGGCAGGCGGTGGTTTCGGCCAGCCCGAGCATCGCATCCAACTTCTGCCGCTCGACCTGCTTCTGCGAATCCGGTGCGCCGCTTTGCTCGATCAGTTCGCGCTGCAGCACGATGTCTTGCACGCCGTACAGCAGCAGGGTTTCGGAGGGTTCGCCGTCGCGCCCGGCGCGGCCGGTTTCCTGGTAGTAGCCTTCCACGCTCTTTGGCGTATCCAGGTGCACCACGAAGCGCACGTCCGGCTTGTCGATGCCCATGCCGAAGGCGATGGTGGCCACCATCACCACCCCGTCCTCGGTGAGGAAGGTGCGCTGGTTCTGGGCCCGAATGCCGGTATCCAGCCCGGCATGGTAGGGCAGAGCACGGAAGCCCTCGCTTGCCAGCCAGGCGGCGGTTTCCTCCACCCGCTTGCGCGAGGCGCAGTAGATCACGCCTGCCTGGTCGGCATGCCGGCGCAGGAACTCCATCAGCTGTGCGCGGGGCTTTTCCTTCTCGACGATCCGGTAGCGGATATTCGGCCTGTCGAAGCTGGTAATGAACTGACGGGCATCCTG
This sequence comes from uncultured Neisseriales bacterium, assembly GCA_966211475.1. Lineage (GTDB taxonomy): Bacteria > Pseudomonadota > Gammaproteobacteria > Burkholderiales > Leeiaceae > Leeia. Next base: position 381 of record CBIHQA010000245.1, on the reverse strand, counting down.
CAAGCGCAGCCGTGTGACGATTTCCTGGCGCGTCACTGCATCCGCCGTGGCGGTCAGCGCAATGCGCGGCACCTGCGGGTAGCGTTCCGGCAGCAGCGACAGTTGCAGGTATTCCGGCCGGAAATCATGGCCCCACTGCGAGACGCAATGCGCCTCGTCGATGGCGAACAGCGCGAGCGGCGCTTCGTCCAGCAGGCTCAACATGCGGTCCGTCACCAGGCGTTCCGGCGCCACGTAGAGCAGGTCCAGCGCGCCGTGACGAACCTGTTGTTCGATCTCCCAGGCCTGCCGACTATCCAGCGTGGAGTTCAGGAAGGCAGCCTTCACGCCCAACTGCACCAGCGTTTCCACCTGGTCCTGCATCAGCGCGATCAGCGGTGA
>CBIHQA010000244.1:0-6138 GCA_966211475.1 uncultured Neisseriales bacterium | reverse complement strand
GCTTCCACCTTGCCCTGGAGCGACGCATCGCTGGCCAGTTGCCAGGCGCCATCCTTGCTGCTGTTGGTGCTGCTGGTCTGGATGGCTGCCGATCCGCCGGCGTCGATCTTGCCGGCCGTGCTGCCGCTGCCGGAGGAACCGCCTGACGAGGTGCTGCCGGAGACGCCGGCCGATGCGCCGACCGAGGCCGAGCCACCTAGGCTGAGGGACGCGGCCCAGACCGTCGGGACCGCCACAAAGAGCGCACTGATGAGCATTTGCTTTGCGAGTCGGTTTTGCATTCGTTGACTCCTTTCTAATGGCGGTCGTCCAAGCATGACACCGCACACTGGCTCCCTGATGCCGAAGGAATGTTCTGGTGGAAGTCTCCGGTGAGAGCCATCGCGGATGGCCTCGGTTCCGACGGGAGAGGGGACGGTTCAGCGAGGATTCAGCCGCGGGGCCGAGCGGCCCCGCGGGATGGAGAGACGGATCAGCCTGCGTGGACTACTCGTCCGGCGCGATCTTGTACTCGGAGGCCAGTTTCACCTGCACGTCGTGCGGCACCGCGTCGTAGTGGCTGAGCGCCACCACGTAGGAGCCCTGCCCGCCGGTCACCGACTTGAGCCGGGCGGAGTAGTTGTTGAGTTCCGACAGCGGTACCTGGCCACGCACCTGCATCATGCCGCGCGCCAGTTGCTGAGTACCGGTAACCTGACCACGACGAGACGTCAGGTCGGAGGTGATGTCGCCCAGGTTGTGTTCCGGGCAGCTCACCTCGATCTCTACCACCGGTTCCAGCACGACGGGCCGGGCGGCCAGCAGCGCTTCGATGAAAGCCTTTTTGCCGGCGGCCTGGAAGGCGACGTCCTTGGAATCCACCGGGTGGCTCTTGCCGTCGTAGACCGTCACCTTCACGTCGGTGACCGGGAAGCCGGCCAGCGGCCCCTGGTCCAGCACCGCGCGCACGCCCTTCTCGACCGAGGGGATGAACTGGGTGGGAATGGACCCGCCGTAGACCTTCTCCTCGAAGGCAAAGCCGCCGCCGCGCTCCATCGGCTCGATGCGCAGGTAGACCTCGCCGAACTGGCCAGCGCCGCCGGTCTGCTTCTTGTGGCGGTGGTGGCCTTCGGACGGGGCGCTGATGGTTTCGCGATAGGGCACGCGTGGCGGCTTGGTGGCCACCTCCAGCTTGTATTGGCCGCCCAGCTTGGCGAGCACGTAGCGCAGGTGCAGTTCGCCCAGGCCCAACATCACCGTCTCATGGGTGCTCGGATGGTATTCGACGCGGAAGCAGGGGTCTTCCAGTTGCAGCTTGTGCAGCACCTCGGCGATGCGTTGCTCGTCGCCACGCCGCTTGGGCTCTACCGCGAAGCCGTGCATCGGGGCGGGGAAGTCGAGCGGACGCAGGTGGATCAGGTCCTCATCGTGCGAATCGTGCAGCACGCTGTCGAACTCGATCTCGTCCACCTTGGCGACCGCGCCCATGTCGCCCGGCAGCAGCGCATCCACCTCGGTGTAATTTTTGCCCTGAAGGCGGAACAGGTGGCCGACCTTGAACGGCTTCTTGCCATCGCCGACGAACAGCTGCGTGTCCCGGGTGACGGTGCCCTGGTGCACCCGGAAGATGCCCATCTTGCCGACGAAGGGGTCCATGACCACCTTAAAGACGTGGGCCAGTACGTGCTTGTCCGGATCGGGCTCGGAGCGAAATTCGGCCGCGCCCTCCCCTGCGCCCTTTACGAACAGTGGCGGATTGCCCTCGGTCGGGTTGGGTGCGAGCTTCACCAGCACGTCGAGCAGTTCCTTCACGCCGGCGCCAGTGCGGGCGGAGACGAAACAGACCGGGATCAGGTGGCCTTCGCGTAGCGCCCGTTCGAACGGTGCATGCAGTTGGGCGGGTTCGACCTCACCTTGCTCCAGGTAGAGGGCCATCAGGTCTTCGTCGACTTCCACCACCTGGTCGACCAGCGCCCGGTGGGCGTCGGCCACCGAAGAGAAATCCGATTCGCCGCCGGGGTTGAAGAAACAATCCACCACCTTGCTGGCGCCCTGGGCCGGCAGGTTGATCGGCAGCACCTCCTTGCCGAATGTGTCCTTCAATTGCGCCAGGACTGCCTCCAGATCGACCCGTTCTGCATCGATCTTGTTGACCACAATCATCCTGCACAATCGACGCTTGGCGGCCCAGTCCATCATGCGGGTGGTGGTGGGCTCCACACCGTTCTGGGCGTTGACCACCACCAGCGCGGTTTCCACGGCCGCCAGCGCACAGATCGCGTGGCCGATGAAATCCGGATACCCGGGGGTGTCGATCAGGCGGACTTCCGCATTGTCGGTGGACAGATGCACGAGGGCGGAACTGAGCGAATGCCGGAATTCGCGCTCCAGTGGGTCGAAGTCGCACACCGTGTCGCCGCGCTCCACCGAACCCGGCGCGCCGATGGCGCCGGCGTGGGACAGCAAGGTTTCCACCAGCGTGGTTTTGCCGGTATCGAAATGGCCTACCAGTGCGACCGAACGAATTGATTCCACTGCGTACTTCGACATGGCACCCTCCCGGAGGAAGCAGCTGCGTCGTGGCGTGTTTCACGGGCAGCCAGGCGTCGGGCAAAACCCGACTGATTTCAAAGTTGGCAGCATGCCGCTGCTTCTCTGATTTCTTCCCCCTGCGCCTCCCTCGTTGCGGGAGTCCTCGTTATGTACGAGGGGCCGGTACATTTGCCGGCGCGATCCGGATACGTCCCTCGAAAGTATAGACAGCGATTCCAGCCCGATCGGCTTCGGCTATCCTTCCGGGTCCCGCTCCTCGTCCTGCCGGATTGCCTGCCGCACATTGCCTGCGCAGGCTGCCAGCCGTTTCCGGGCCTCCGCGATGCCGACCCGGTTCTTCAGCGCCACGATGGCGGTCTTGATCTGGAAGCCGCAGGCTTCCAGCGTCTTGCGGGCTTCGTCGGCATCCACTCCGGCGGCTCTGGCGGTCAGGCCGATGGCGCGCGCCACCAGTTTGGCGTTGGTCGGCTGCAGGTCCACCATCAGGTTGCCGTAGACCTTGTTGAGCCGGACCATGATGGCGCTCGACAAGGTGTTGAGTGCGATCTTCTGGGCCGTGCCCGCCTTGAGCCGGGTGCTGCCGGTGATCACCTCCGGCCCGGTATCCAGCACCACTGGCAGATCGGCGGTAGCGGCGATGACCGCCTGGGTGTTGTTGACCACGCCAACGGTCAACGCCCCGGCCCGGCGGGCTGCCTGCAAGGCGCCCATCACATAGGGCGTCTGGCCGGAAGCGGAGATCAGCAGCACCACGTCGTTCTGCCAGGGATGCCGCGCCAGCAGGTCGCGCCCACCGGCCACCACGTCATCCTCCGCCCCTTCGACTGCATCGTGCAGCGCACGTTCGCCACCGGCGATCAAGGCGATGGCTTGCCCGGCCGGCCAGGAGAAGGTGGGGTAGAGTTCGACGCAGTCCAGCAGGCCCAGTCGCCCGGACGTTCCGGCACCCACATAGATCAGCCGGCCGCCCGCCGCCAGGCGGGGCGCGGCCGCCTCCACGACAGCGGTCAGTTGCGATGCTGCCGCACGCACGGCGGCGACGGCTGCGTCCTGATCGTCGACGAATGCCGCAACCAGAGTGGGTGTTGCGTAGAGATCCAGCTCCGAATGCTGCGGGTTGGCAGCCTCTGTCTTCAGCATGGGCGGTCGTCCTCCCTGCCGTCCGCGCCTGCCCGCAGGCGGGTCAGGCTGGCGGCAACGCGGTTCGTCCCTGGGGCCTGCCCACGTGGCTTTTGCGGCTGCGCGAACAGGCTCTGGTAAAAGTATAGGCTTCGACCCGGCAATCTCTTGACTTGTGCCTGAGCGGACGGTATCAACGTTTCGCCCCTGGTAATACCCCAAGACCGAAGACTGGTCGCCCCGGCCACATAAACGGGGCAGAGACACCGCAAACCCGTACACGCCAACCCGCATACGGGCAAGAAGCAGGGTGGACCGTTTTGCAGCACCTCTGCGACGGACACCCCTGAAGGGAACAACGATGACAGGGACCACCCTGCCCGATGGCTTTACGCCCATCGAATTGATCGCAAATGGCCGCCGCTCCAGCCTGTGGCATGCCCGCGACGAACAACACGGCCGCGACGTGGCCATCAAGCTGCCGGCCGGCAACCGGGCCGACGACACCGTGCGGTTGCGCCTGCATCGCGAATACGGCGCCTTGACCGCCCTCGATTCTCCGCGCGTGCCGAAAGCCTTTGCGCTGCTGGAGGACGGCCAGCGGCTGGCACTGGTCATGGAGCATTGCCCCGGCACCACGCTCGCCGCCATGCTGGCGCGCAACGGGCGGCTATCGCCGATCGCGGTACTGGGCGTGATCCGTGAAGCCGTGCAGGCGCTGGCAGACGTGCATGCCAAGCGCTACCTGCATCGCAACGTGTCGCCGGCCAACCTGGTCTGCACGCAGGAGGGCAAGGTCCGGCTGATCGACTTCGCGTTCGCCTCCACGCTGGCCGACGAGGACAGCGACTACCTCGCCGCCGGCGCGGCCGGCATCGACCTGATCTATGCGGCGCCGGAAACCACTGGCCGCGTCAACACGCAGCCGGTGCCGGCGTCGGACCTGTACTCGCTCGGCGTGGTGTTCTACGAGGCGCTGACCGGGCGCCGCCCCTTTGCGGGTGAGCCGCTGGAGCTGGTGTTCCAGCACCTGACCCAGACTCCGCTGTCGCCGCGCGATATCGACCCCGCCCTGCCCCGGCCTCTGGCCGCCGTGGTGATGAAACTGCTGGAGAAGGAACCGGCCCGTCGCTATGTCAGCGCCGCCGGCCTGATCCGCGATCTGGACGAAATCCAGCCGAGACTAATGCGCGAGGGCGATTTCGACTTCGAGCCCGGCCGGCACGACATCGAAGACCGGCTGGTGTTCGCCAGCCGCCTATACGGCCGCCAGCAGGAATGCCTGCGGCTGACCTCGGCCTTCGAACGCATCGTCGCCGGCTCGGCGGGCGCCGTGCTGGTGTCCGGCGCACCAGGGGTCGGCAAGACGGCGCTGGTGCATGAACTGTTCCGGGTGTTCGCCCGCCATCCGGCGCTGTACGCGCGCGGCAAGTTCGACCAGCTCAAGCGCGCCACGCCGCTGTCGGCGCTGGCCGCCGCGCTGGGCGAACTGACCCGCCGCATCCTGTCCTGGCCCGATGCGGAGCTGGAGCGGCTGCGCGAACGCATCCTGTCCCGCGTGCCGACCGATCGCCAGTTGCTGATCGACCTGGTGCCGGAACTGGAAGCCCTGATCGGCCCGCAGGCACCGGTCGCGCCATTGCCGCCGACCGAGGCTGCCAATCTCACCGACCAGGTGTTCCAGCGCTTCGTGCAGGCGCTCGGCTCGGCCGACCATCCGCTGGTGCTGTTCCTGGACGACATGCAGTGGGCGGACGACACCACCCTGCGTCTGCTCAAGGGCCTGCTGGCCGACCCGGACAGCGCCCACCTGATGCTGGTGTTCGCCTACCGCGACAGCGAAGTGCATGCCGAGCATCCCTTCACCGATTTCGCCCGGGCGCTGACCGACACCGGACGCGTGCTGGTCGACACCCACCTGGACGACCTCGGCGAAACCGCCGTGGCTGCCCTGCTGGCCGACGCCCTGCACCAGACGCAGGAAGAAGTCCGTCCGCTGGCCCGCCACGTGCGAAGCAAGACCGGCGGCAACCCCTTCTTCACCCGACAGTTCTTGCTGGCGCTGGCCGACCGCGGGTTGCTGCGCCTGGATGCCCGCACCCGCCGCTGGTACTGGGACCTGACCAAACTGGCCGGCACTGCGCTCACCGACAACGTGGTCGAGCTGATGGCCGGCCGCCTGTCCGAACTGCCACCGGAATGCGGCGACGCGCTGGCGGTGGCCGCCTGCATCGGCAACCGCTTCGAGCTGGAAATCCTCGCCACCTCGATGTCCTGCGACCCGGTCGCCGCCTGGTACCGCATCATGCCGGCCGTCCGCGCCGGGATGCTGATCCCCAGCGGAGAGCGGCTGTTCGAGAACGGCAACACCACCGCGCTGGTGCCGGACCGCTTCCGCTTCCTGCATGACCGGGTGCAGCAAGCCGCGCTCAACCGGATGAACGAGGACGCGCGCCGCTATCGCCGCGCCGGCATCGGCAGCCTGCT
>CBIHQA010000243.1:0-6177 GCA_966211475.1 uncultured Neisseriales bacterium | reverse complement strand
AACGAGACCAACGGAAATACGTTGTTGCAGGCATCCCGGCAACGTTGTTGCCGGGATTCCCATGCCTTCTTACTTAGCCAGCGCGGCTTCCAGTTCCGGCAGCACCTGGAACAGGTCACCCACCAGGCCGTAGTCAGCCACTTGGAAGATCGGGGCCTCTTCGTCCTTGTTGATCGCGACGATCACCTTGGAGTCCTTCATCCCCGCCAGATGCTGGATCGCGCCGGAGATGCCGACCGCAATGTACAGCTGCGGTGCGACGATCTTGCCGGTCTGACCGACCTGGTAGTCGTTCGGCGCAAAGCCGGCGTCGACCGCGGCGCGCGAGGCACCGACGGCGGCGCCCAGCTTGTCAGCGACCGGGGTCAGGTACTTGTCGAAGTTCTCGGAAGAGCCCATGCCACGGCCACCGGACACGATGATCTTGGCGGCGGTCAGTTCCGGACGGTCAGACTTGGTGATCTCGGCGGACACGAAGCTCGACAGGCCGGCGTCGGCACCAGCACCGATGTTCTCGACCGCGGCGGAACCTCCCTCGGCGGCAACCGGGTCGAACGCCGTGGTGCGCACCGTCACCACCTTGATCGGGTCGGCGGACTTGACCGTGGCCAGCACATTGCCGGCGTAGATCGGACGCACGAAGGTATCGGCGCCTTCCACCGCGACGATGTCGGACACCATCGCCACGTCCAGCAGCGCGGCAACGCGCGGCAGGATGTTCTTACCGTAGGAGGTGGACGGCGCCAGGATCGCGCCGTAGCTCTTACCCAGGCCGACCACCAGGTCGGCGACGTTTTCGGCCAGGCCGTGTGCCAGGTGAGCACCGTCGGCGACCAGCACCTTGGCGACGCCAGCGATCTTGGCGGCGGCTTGCGCAGCACCGGCGGCATTCTGGCCGGCGACCAGCACGTGGATGTCGCCACCCAGCTTTTGTGCGGCAGCGACGGTATTGAGCGTAGCGGCCTTGACGGAGGCGTTGTCGTGTTCAGCAATTACCAGGATCGTCATCACAGCACCTTCGCTTCGTTACGCAGTTTTTCCACCAGCTCGGCCACGCTGCCGACCTTCTTGCCAGCCTGGCGGGCGGGCGGATCGGACACCTTGAGGGTGGTCAGGCGCGGCGTGACGTCGACACCGAGCGCTTCCGGGGTCAGCGTATCGAGCGGCTTCTTTTTGGCGGCCATGATATTCGGCAGCTTGACGTAGCGCGGCTCGTTCAGGCGCAGGTCGGTGGTGACCACCGCCGGCAGCTTGAGGTTGACGGTTTCCAGACCACCGTCGATTTCGCGGGTGACGGCCACCGTCTCGGCGGACAGGTCCACCTTGGAGGCGAAGGTGCCTTGCGGCAGGCGGGCCAGCGCAGCCAGCATCTGGCCGGTCTGGTTGGCGTCGTCGTCGATCGCCTGCTTGCCGAGGATGATCAGCTGCGGCTGTTCCTTGTCGACCACGGCCTTGAGCAGCTTGGCGACTGCCAGCGGCTGCAGCTGGGCTGCGGTTTCGACCAGGATGGCGCGGTCCGCGCCCATCGCCAGGGCCGTGCGCAGGGTTTCCTGGCACTGGGCGACGCCGAGCGACACCACAACGATCTCGCTGACCTTGCCAGCCTCTTTCAGGCGGACGGCCTCTTCCACCGCGATTTCGTCGAACGGGTTCATCGACATCTTGACGTTGGCGATGTCCACATCGCTGCCGTCGGCCTTGACCCGCACTTTCACGTTGTAATCGACAACGCGCTTGACTGCGACCAGGACTTTCATACGCCTCCAACAGAGCATCAGTTTTCGGGGGGAGAATCGAACGGCACCCCGTACGACCTCTCGACGCCCGCTTGACGCGGTGCGTCATGCATCGTGTTTCCGAAAGCAAAAAACACCTTCGAAAACCCATTTTTCCGTCGAATCGCGGGCCGAACACGTCAATCCGACGAGTCAGCCACGCTTGCTTGCAGGCCTTCCGACCCTTCTTTCGAAAGGATCTTTGCCAGCTTGCAGACCTACCTGGGTCTGCCCGACCGGAAGGGTAAGCGGTTTCCGGCGCGGTTTCAAACGAACGTTTGAATGAGCTTGCTAGTGCGCTGTTTTATCGCATTAATCTCAACAAAGCAAGCGCTTGAATAAATTTGTTCGATTACGGCACACTGGCGATGCTCGGACGGGAGTGTAGCGTTGACGCTTACGTCAATTTCAAGCACCGCCGGGCGTCTTGCCAGCCGATATTGCTGCGTCGCAAAATGCCGCGCGCGTCACATCAGCGACAGCATGACCGAAAACCGGCCGCGGCGATTTGATCCCGCGCAGAGGATCGGCCATCCAGTTACCCCCGCGACGCCAGTGCGTCGGGGACACCAGGGAGCAACAAGATGCAAGGGATTTACTTCGAGGATTTGACGCTGGGCCAGAGCGCCGAGTTCGGCAAGACCGTGACCGAAGCCGACATCGTGATGTTCGCCGGCGTCACCGGCGACACCAACCCGGTGCACCTGAACCAACCCTACGCGGAAAGCACCCTGTTCAAGGGCCGCATCGCCCACGGCATGCTCTCCGCCGGCTTGATCTCCGCCGTGCTCGGCACCCGCCTGCCGGGGCCGGGGACCATTTACCTGTCGCAGTCGCTGAAGTTCCGCGCGCCGGTGCGGATCGGCGATACGGTGTATGCGAAGGCGGAAGTCAGTGCACTGGACCCGGCGAAGAAGCGCGTGACGTTGACCACGACTTGCAAGGTTGGCGAGCAGGTGGTGCTGGAAGGCGAAGCGATGGTGATTGCGCCGAGTCGGGCGTAGTAGCGTCCTTGCAGGGCGGAATCCCGCGAGAGAACGCTTCGTAGTGAAGCAGGCGCCTTCTGTCGTGGAGATATCTCGCGCGACAAGCGTGAATATCGACCTTCCATGGTGGAAGGCGCTACGCTTTTCCACCCTACGAACACCTCGGTGGTGTCAGGGAACCACTGGTGAAGCCCCACGCCGGGGTCCCCGTCGAGGAGCCGGGTTTTGCCCGTTTACGGACGGGGTTTCTTTGATGCCTGTCTGAGCCCTCGCGGCGAGTTCCGCAGCCACCGGCCGGAAACGGGTAAAACTCGGGTAGCCCGAAGGGCCGACGACTCGGGGTCGCCTTCTTTTGCTTCCTTTTCTTGGCGAGACAAGAAAAGGGAGTCGGCAGGCCGTGCGCCAAGTTCTTAGCGGCTTGCCGCTTAGAACTGGCCATGCAGAGCAAGAACTCCGGCATCAAATGCCTTTGCCCACGCGAAGCGCTAAAACATCACACCGTAACTCGCCGCCCGGAAGTCTCCCCGGCCGCTTAGGCATCCGGGCTACAAAAAAGCCCTCATTCGTCCATCAACCGCACCTTCACCCGCTTCCCTTTCACCGTCCCCTCCGACAACCGCCGCAGCGCCTGCCCCGCCACCTCGCGCGCCACCGCCACATAGGTGTTGAAGTCCGTCACATTGATCTTGCCGATCTGCGCGCCGTCCAACCCGGCCTCGCCGGTCAGCGCGCCCAGCACGTCGCCGGGGCGGATCTTTTCTTTGCGGCCACCGAGGATCTGCAGGGTCACCATCGGCGGGAGCAGGCCCTGGCCGTCGTCGTCGGGGAGCGAGTCGAGCGGCAACAGCTCGACGGTCGTGCCGGTAGCCTGCTCGATGTTCGCCACCCGGCGCCCGTCCTTCGGGCTGACCAGGCTCAGCGCCCAGCCTTCGGCACCGGCCCGGCCGGTGCGGCCGATGCGGTGCACGTAGACTTCCGGATCCGGCGTCAGGTCGACGTTGATCACCGCCTCCAGCTGCGCGATGTCGAGCCCGCGGGCCGCCACGTCGGTGGCCACCAGCACGGTGCAGCTGCGGTTGGCGAACTGGATCAGCACCTGGTCGCGCTCACGCTGTTCCAGGTCGCCGTGCAACGCCAGCGCGTGGATGCCGGCGGCTTGCAGCACGTCGAGCAGTTCGCGGCATTGCTGCTTGGTGTTGCAGAAGGCCAGCGCGCTGGCCGGGCGATGATGCAGCAGCAGGCGGGCGACGGCAGCGAGCCGGCCGGCTTCTTCCACCGCATAGAAGCGCTGGCGGATCTTGCTGTCCGCATGTTGCTCCGTCAGCGTTACCCGCTGCGGTTCATGCATGAACTGCCGGGCCAGCTGCTCGATGCCCGGCGGGTAAGTGGCAGAGAACAGCAGGGTCTGGCGCCGTGGCGGGCATTGCCGGACCACCGACACGATGTCGTCCAGGAAGCCCATGTCCAACATGCGGTCCGCTTCGTCCAGCACCAGCGTGGTCAGCGACTTCAGCACCAGGCTGCCGCGGGATAGGTGGTCGAGGATGCGGCCCGGCGTGCCGACCACCACGTGGGCGCCGTGCGCCAGGCTGGCCACCTGCGGTCGCAGCGTGGTGCCGCCGCACAGCGTCAGCACCTTGATGTTGTCCGCCGCGCGGGCTAGGCGCCGCACTTCCCGGGCGACCTGGTCGGCCAGTTCGCGGGTGGGGCACAGCACCAACGCCTGCACGCCGAAATGGCGCGGGTTGAGCCGGGTCAGCAGTGGCAGCGTGAACGCGGCCGTCTTGCCGCTGCCGGTCTTGGCCTGAGCGATCAGGTCGTGGCCGGCCAGGGTGATCGGTAGGCTGGAGGCCTGCACCGGCGTCATCTGCAGGTAGCCGAGCTGTTGCAGATTGGCCTGCATTGCCGCCGGCAGCGGCAAGGATTGGAACAGGGGCGCGGGTTCGGCCGGAGCCGTGGCGAAGGTCGGGATTTCGGTCATTCCCGATTATACCGGGCGGGCTGGGCCGCCCGCCGTTTCACGTGAAACTCAGGCGGCGCCGAGCCGCCACAGCGAAGTGACCTCCGCCGCCCGCGCCACATGCAGCGGGTCAGCCTGGTCGGTCGCCTTGGGGTGGCGGGGCCGGATGTCGAGCTTGCCGAGCACGGTCAGGCCGGCGGCAGCGATCAGCGCCTCCAGCTCGGCACGTGGCCGCAGGCCCAGGTGTTCGGCGAAATCCGACAGGATCAGCCAGCCCTCGCCGCCGGGTTCCAGGTGGGTGGCCAGGCCATTCAGGAAGCCGCGCAGCATGCGGCTGTCCGGGTCGTAGACCGCGTGTTCGATCGGCGCGTTGGCCTTGGCCGGCACCCAGGGCGGGTTGCAGACCACCAGCGGCGCGCGCCCTTCCGGGAACAGATCGGCCTTTACCACTTCTACCTGGGCGGCGTAGCCCAGGCGGTCGATGTTTTCCTGGGCGCAGGCCAGGGCGCGCGGGTCCTGGTCGGTGGCCACCACCCGCTTCACGCCGCGCTTGGCGAGCAGCGCCGCCAGCACGCCGGTCCCAGTGCCGATGTCGAAGGCGAGCGTGGTGGCGGGCAGCGGCGCCTTCGCCACCAGGTCGATGTACTCACCGCGCACCGGCGAGAACACGCCGTAGTGCGGGTGGATACGGTCGCCCAGCGCCGGGATCTCCACGCCCTTCTTGCGCCATTCATGGGCGCCGATCAGGCCCAGCAACTCGCGCAGCGAGGCGATGAAGGGGCCATCAGCCGGGCCGTAGGCCTCCTCGCAGGCCTCGCTGACGTCCGGCGCGCGCCGCAGCGGCACGTGATAGCCGTCCTCGAAGGGGATCAGCAACATGCCGAGGGTACGGGCCCGCTGCGCCTGGGCCTGCCGATGCAGGTGGAAAGCCTCGGTCGCAGTGGCCCCCGCCTTGCGGGGCTTGCGGTCGGCCTGTTTGGCCATCGTTTGCAGCAACTGCTTGGCATGGTGGTAGTCGCCGCGCCAGAGCAGCGCCGTGCCCTCGCAGGCGAGACGGTAGGCGACCGCCGGCTTCATGCCCTCGTCCGCGACCTCCACCCGCTTGGGCGGCGGCGTGCCGGCTTCGGACCGCCAGCGGGCGACGCGGGGATCGTCGAATTCGGTCCAGTGGATCTGCGGGAGGTCGGTCATGGTCGGGAGGCGGGAGCAGAAGGCAAGGGGAAATTGTCTCATGCCGTCTGTGGGTTGGGGTGAGGGTCCTTTTTCAGCCTCAGAACCAAAATCCAACGGGGCGACGGGGAGACCGGGGTTTGTTGGGCTTCGCTTCGCTCAGCGCCAACCTACGCATACCGCAGCTCTCGCCTCAGGGGCGCAGGGCGCGAAGCGCACAGCCGTGGCGAAGCTTCCCCTTTGCAAGCGCCGAGCAACGCAGGCTGGGCGGGAGACAAGGTGGACC
>CBIHQA010000242.1:0-6194 GCA_966211475.1 uncultured Neisseriales bacterium | reverse complement strand
TGGTTGTTTGTGGGGCCCTGCCCCTCCACCTGGGGGGGTCCAAAACCCCCGGGGGGGGGGCACGCCCCCGCTCCTACAAGGTGCACCGAGGGAGGCGAGAACTACGGTGTGCGTAGGTTGGAGCTGAGCGAAGCGAAGCCCAACAAACCCCGGCTTCCACGTTGCTGTGTTGGACTTCGCCTGTGGCTCAACCCAACCTACGGCGGTTGTCTTCAAACACTCCGATCAATCCACCAGCGCCCCCGTCAAATCCCCCATCTGCGCCCGCACCCCCGGTAAAGGCTCCAGCCCGAAGCGCTTGGTGATCAGCTTCAGGATCGACGTCGTGTCATACGGCGTGTGGTCCACGAAGCCCTTCTTCACCAGCGGTGAGATCAACAGCGTGGGGATGCGCGAGCCCGGCCCCCAGCGGTCGATCTTCGGCGGCGCGACGTGATCCCAGAAGCCGCCGTTCTCGTCGTAGGTGACGATGATCAGCGTGTTCTGCCACAGCGGGCTGTTGCGGATCTTCTCGACCACGCCGGCGATGTGCTCGTCGCCGTCCATCACTTCCGCGTAACCCGGGTGCTGGTTGAGCGTGCCCTGCGGCTTGTAGAAGGTCACCTGCGGCAGGCTGCCGCGCTCGATGTCCTGCATCAGCGTTTCGCCATCCTTCAGGTGCTCGGCGCGGGCAGCGGTGCCGGGCGCGTAGTTGGCGAAGTAGTTGTAGGGCTGGTGGTGCGTCTGGAAGTTGGGCGCGCCGTCCTTGCCGTTGTAGATCACCTTTCGCGGGGCGGCCGGGTCCTGCATGCCGTCGGCCAGCGCCTGGTTCCAGGCGCCGGAATACCAGGCCCAGCTCACGCCCTTGGCGGATAGCCGGTCGCCAATGGTCGGTAGGGTCTGCGGTGGCAACGGGTTCTTGGCCGGGTCGGCCAAGGTCATGTCACCACCCGGCGCGGGCGGGATCCCGCTGGGCTGGTAGGCGGGCTGCATGGTGTTGACGGTGTAGCCGTCCGGTGTGAGTGCGCCATTGGAGACCCACTTCGGAGCACCATCCATCGCGCTGGCCGGTGAATCCGGCTGGCGGGCCAGGGTGACGCCATCCGCGTTCACCACCGACTTCATCTTGTCCGGCGCGCCGGGGAACTGCGGCGTACAGGCGCAGGCCAGCCAGATGTGGTTCATGTAGGAGCCGCCAAAGGCGCCCATGAAGAAATGGTCCGCCAGCGTGTAGTCCTGTGCCCACTTCCACATCTTCATCTTCGACCCGTCGTAGTAGCCCATTACCAGGCCACCGGCGTCCGACACCGCGGCGAAGCGGTCGGTGCGCCCGTCGTGCAGCTGCTCCTGGTTCTGGTAGAAGCGGTGCACCAGGTCGCGGGTTTCCTTGTTGAGCGACAGCTCGTACGGCGGGGCATCCAGCCGGAAGGGCTTGTTGGGCAGGGGCGGCTTACCGGCGAAATCCGGGTCGACTTCGCCTGGCTTGCCGTTTTCCTTCCAGACCGGCGGCAGATTGGCGAGCGGCTTGCCGTCGGTATCGGTCTGCAGGTATTGCGCTGGCGTCAGGTCCCGCACGCCGTCGGCGCCGGGGAACAGGCCGTAGAGGTTATCGAAGCTGCGGTTTTCGCCGTAGATCACGACGATGTGTTCGATGCGGGACAAGCTGTCCGCAGCGGCATTCAGGCTGAGGCCGGCTAGCGAGGCGAGCAGCCAGGGACGGAACAAAGACATGCAGAGTCTCCTTGGTATGCAGGGGGACGCGTAAATGGATGACTTCGTTTTAATAATATTGTCATATTACAGGGTTGCTGCCAGATTGTTCCATCCCTGGCGGACTGGCTGCCGGGGCGCCGCTTACTGCGCTGCCCCTGGCTTCATCACGCTGGTTTGTCGTGTGCTGACCCACCATCCGGCACTGACCGCGCACCAGCTGATCACCCCGCCTATTGCCAATGACGGCCAACTTCCCCAATGGTTCGCCGGCCATCCCACAGCCAGGGCGGCTGCGCCCGCCACCAGTTGCTGCCAACGGTAGGCCGTGGCCGTGGCGGCGGCGATTTCGCCTTCGTCGAACTGGCGCAGGAGCGCCAGCGCTCCGATGCTGAACACGACGTTGGACAGCAGGTGGGCGACCAATACCAGCATCGGCGCGGCTTGGCCGGCCCAAGGCAGCAGGCCGTAACAGGCGAGAAAGCCCGCCATGCAGACCAGCGTCAGCCAAGGGTGGTCTGCGCCGCGCTCTTGCCAGCGCACCGGCAGGACCAGCGGCCCAAACAATTGCCCAAGGCTGCGGGCGAAGAGCAGGGTGAGTACAAAGTCTGTCGTGTCCGCGGCAGCGTGATCCGGCGGGATCAGTCCCGGCAACAAGGCCATGGTCGGTGCCCCGACCAGGGCGAGCGCGGGCAGCAGTAGCATGGCGCGCTGCTGTGGCCGGGACAGGGTTTGCCACGGCAAGCGGTCACGGACCTGCTGATCGGTCTGCTGCCGTGGTCCGCCAAGATGCGCGAAGCAGAGGATGGCCAGCACGTAGCTACCCGCATCGATCGCCAATAGCAGGCTTGAGGACAACCGGCCATACAGCAGCGTGCCCAGGCCGATACCCAGCAGCACATTGCCGGCAAACACCAGGTTCTGCAGCAGCGTAGCCGCCGGCAATCGGTCGGGTGGCAATCCGCGCCGGATGAGCAGGTTGAAGGCCGGCGCGGTCAGGCCACCCGCCAGCGCGGTACCAGCTTCGGCCCATTGCAAGACCGAGATGGAGCCCAGATACAGGCCCCAGGCAGTCCACAGCAGGCCAGCCAGACCGATGCCTTCCGCCAGCATCAGCAGCGTGGCAGGGGAGACGCGGCGGCAACCCCGCTCGCCCAAGGCACTGCCGGCGAGGGCGGGCAGCGTGGTCAATGCGAAGGCCAGCGCCAGCGAGGAGGCGGGCGCGTGCAGCCGCAGCAGCTCGCCGTACACCACTACATAAGTCAATCCGCTACCGATGGACGACAGCGCCATCCCGATCGCCAGCCAGGCGAACCAGGGGTGCGCACGCAGGGTGCGCAAAAACAGGGGAAACATGGGGATTCCTTTGCATTGCCCGCCCGGACAGCGGGCGTGACGAAACGGCGGCGTACGGATCAGTACGCCGGGCCAAGTGCAAAGGAAGGGGAATCAGATCGGCATGAGGAATGGCCGGACAGGAACGGGCTGATTCTATCGTCGCAGCAGCGCGTTGTCATGATGGTGGGCCGGAGCATCGCCGCGTGCCGCCTAGCCGATGCGGCAGCAGCCGACGCTGCTTCCGGTTGCGCCTTTCGGCTTCCTGGCCTACACCTCAGCTCAGCAGTAGACCAAAACAACCACAGGATCAGGGAGGTCCCCATGCAGGCACATAGCCGCCGCTGGCTGTTGATCGCGTTGCTCTATTTCGTTGTCGGGGCGTCGTTGGGTGTCTACATGGGCGCCAGTCACGACCATTCGCTGATGCCGGTCCACGCCCACATCAACCTGCTGGGCTGGGTATCGCTCACCCTGACCGGCGTGGTCTACCACTTCTTCCCGGCGGCTGGGACCAGCAAGCTTGCCACGGTCCACTTCTGGCTCTACAACCTGGCAGTGCCGGCGTTGCTGGTGTTCCTGGCAATGCTGCTGTCCGGCAATGCCGGGGTCGAGCCGGTGGTGGGCATCCTGTCCGTGCTGGTGCTGGTCGCCGTGCTGCTGTTCGCTTTCAACGTCTATACCCATCGGGACTGAACGCAAGCCGTGCCGGCCCTGGTCTTAGGGCCGGCTTTGCGACGCCTCGCGGCTCGCATTCACCGTCTTGTCATCATGGCTTGGTAATTTCCGGAGCCATCGAAACCGCGTAAGCCGGCCGGGCAGGATCGGGCCGGTCACACATCCCCCATGTTGCACCTTCGCGCCGCCTTCCTGGCGACGATTGCCCTTCATGCCTTTGCAAACCGGATGCCGGCGTGGGTTTGCCACCCTGTCGTGGGGCTGCCATGAGTACGACCGTCCTGCCTCCCTGGAACGGGGACTGGGTCCGCACCCGGTTTTTCGATGCGATCTCCCTGATCCTGCCATCCGGTGAATCGTTCGTGATCGAGGCGGTGTCCGATGGCTTGCGGCATGCTGTCGCACCGTATTTGCAGGAAGAGGTCGACCGGCTGGCCCGCGAGGAAATCGCGCATCGTCGCGCCCATCTCCAGTACAACGAACGCCTGGCCCGTGCCGATACACCGGCGGAAGACCTGGAGGAGGGGATCGAAGCCCTGCTGACCGATTTGTCCGAGCTTCCCATGCCGCAGCGGGTTGCTCTGGCGGCGGCATTCGAACATCTCACCGCCTTGCTGTCGCTTGAAGTGCTGCGCGGCACGACCTGGCTGCGGCCCGGCACCGGTCCGGAATCCCGGCTATGGCGCTGGCACTGCGAGGAGGAGGTCGGGCATCGGCACGTCACCAGCCTGGTGGCGCGTCATTGCGGCATTGGCGGCGTGCGTCGGGCGCTGGCGCTGCTGTCGGCGACCATGTGGCTGGGGGCGGATGTGCTTAGGCTGATGTTCGCCCTGCTGCGGCACGATATCCGCCGTGGGCGGGCCAGCACATCCCGCGTGCTGCGCGATGCCGGCCGGTTCGCATGGGATGCGACTCCCGGTGTGCTGCGCATGCTGCCAGGCTGGCTGCGCTGGATGGTGCGCGGCTGAGGCCGGGCTCAGCGTACCAGCATCAGCACCGTCATCCCGGTTCCGATCAGCACGATGCCCACACGCAGCCACCGCGCCGGCATTCGCCGGGCAAACCGGGCACCGGTATAACCGCCGGCCGTGGCGGCCAGCATCATCACTGCCGCGTCACCCCAATGGACAACGCCGCCCATCGCGTAGATGGCCACGGCAATGACGGTGAGCAGCGCCGACAGCAGGTTCTTCAAGCCGATCATGGTGTTGATGCCGCCCACACCGAGCATGCCCAGTGCCGCCAACAGCAGGATGCCCAACCCGCCGTTGAAATAACCCCCATAGACAGACACCAGCAGCACGCCAGCCATGCTGGCCGATCGCCCTGCCGGTTGGGGCCGGCGCAGGCGGGCAGTCAGCCAGGGGCCGATGGCGAACAAGCCGGTGCCGGCCAGCAACAACCACGGTACCAGGCTGCGGAACAGCACATTGCCGGTCAGCAGCAATAGGCCTGCGCCGATTGCCCCACCTGCAATGCCGGCCAGCGAGAGGCCGACCAGCATCGGCCGCGGCAAGCTGCGCAGCTCTTCGCGGAAACCCCAGGTCCCCGCGACATAGCCGGACAACAGTGCCGCCGTGCCGGTCGCATTGGCCGCGACCGGCGGCAGGCCCGCCATCAGCAAAGCCGGCAGGGTCAGAAAGCTGCCGCCGCCGGCAACGGCATTCAGTGCGCCCGCCAGAAAGGCGGCGATAAGAAGCAGGGGGAGCGTGTTGGTCAGCATCGTCGGTAGAGAGGGCGATACAGGCACTCAGCATTGTCGGCCCGCCGGCCGAATGCAAGCACGCAACATCACGGATGCGCGCTCCAAGGCGGCACGGTACAGTCCGTCTAAGCAGCAACGCTTTATGATTTTTCCATTGGCTGCGTGGCGTCGGGCAAAGCCCGACTGATTCGGACAGCGGAGGAGCATCGCTGCTTCTCTGATTCCATCCCGCTCCCCCGCCCCGCCCGCCGGCGGGGAGCCTCGCTGTGCGAGTGAGGCGATGCCAAAATGGTTTGGCAGGTTTACATATTCCCTTCAACCGGACACCCCCATGCCGATGCCCAACCACCAACTGTCGATGACCGTGCTGATGACGCCGGAGATGGCCAACTTTGCCGGCAACGTCCACGGCGGCACCATCCTCAAGTATCTGGACCAGGTGGCCTATGCCTGCGCCAGCCGTTATGCCGGCCGCTACGTGGTGACATTGTCGGTCGACCAGGTGATGTTCCGGCAGCCCATCCATGTAGGCGAGCTGGTGACCTTCCTCGCCTCGATCAACTACACCGGCACCACCTCGATGGAAGTCGGCATCAAGGTGATCACTGAAAACATCCGCACTCAGGTGATCCGCCACACCAACAGTTGCTACTTCACCATGGTGGCGGTCGACGACGACCGCAAGGCCGTGTCGGTGCCGCCGCTCAACCCTACCACGCAGGAGGAACGCGAACGCTTCGAAGCCGCCAAACTGCGCAAGCAGCTCCGTCAAGAGTTGGAGCAACGC
>CBIHQA010000241.1:0-6211 GCA_966211475.1 uncultured Neisseriales bacterium | reverse complement strand
GGGTACAAGGAACTTCCCAAGCCAAAGAAGGTGAAGTGCGATCCACCAGTGATCGCGGCGTCTTCATCCGGCGTCGGAATGGTTTGAAGGCTGCCGCGAATGACTCAATACGCAATGCGCTACTCGATCGAACGCCTGATGGCGCCGACGGCAGAACCGCTGCCCCTGTGGCTGCTGTACGACCCTCTGTTGAATGATCCGCTTGAATTGCGCGATCGACCGGAGGCGCGCGTTCTCCTGCGCTTGCCCGACCATGTGGCCATCGAACCGGGCCTGCGCCCCGGATTCATTCAACTGACTGCCGACCTGGATGACCGTCTCTTCGAATCCAGTTTGGCGGCCTGCGAGGCCGAGACGTGTGGCGACGCATTGAACCTGGGTGACGGTCGGTCGATTTGCGGCTGGTTTCGCGCCTCGCGGGCCACCGTCAATGGTCTGTGTTCCGCCAGCGTCCAGGCGCAAAGAGGCGTCGCGCTCCGTTGGTTGCGCTGGCACGACCCTCGCGTCCTGTGCCAGCTTTGGCCCGTGTTGAAACCGACGCAGCGCGCCGGCATTCTGGGTGGCGGGGCGTGTGCCGCCATTGTGGATCTGCTGGGGCATGTCCAGTTCATTCGCGGGGCCGAAAGCACTGACCCAGGTCGAGTGCCGGCGCCAACGAGCGATTGGGACCTGGACGCCGCGCAGTGGCGAACCTTGTCGGATACGGCCCTCGTGATCGCCTTGCTGGCCAGGCTTCGAGACGAGGGCTTGATTGCCGATGCCGCCTGGCCGCTGCGCCTGCATGTGTTGCTGGGTGATGCCCGGATGCGGGGACTCGTGCAGGACGACGACCTGTTGGCCTACGTCTGCTTCGTGGTGCAGGGGCACGTCCAAGGCATGGACTTCGACGAAGCAATGGCCGCCGCCCGAATGGATCCCGGCAGCCTGGCTTTTGCGCTGAAGGAAGTCCTGCAATCCCGCGCGGAGTCGCGGAAGGCCCACGCCGGCGAGTGACGTGCGCGCCCACGGTATCCCCTAGAAGAATTCCATGACGTACAAATGTGAGAACTGCACCGTCTGCGTTCGGGATGGCCTGCTCATCCTGCCGATCAGACCGACATTGGTGGACAAGGCACGGCATGGTGCCAAGGTGCCGCAGCTGGCTTCAACCATCGGCGGAGATTACGCCACGGTCGCCTGGCAAGGATGCACGCCTACCGCGCGATTGATGCGGCAAGGCTACATCCACGTCTACTACGAGAACGCCCAGGAATGGGACTTCTACGAAGTGGCGCCCAACGGCTTCATGCACCGCCACCCTTATCCGGAACTGGCGTCCAAGAAAAAGCCGCCCGCGCCCTTCTCCTGTTCGGTGGGGGGCGCAAACGTTCCGGCATCGATGATCGGGATTCGCAACACGCTCAAGGAAAAGCGCGTGTGGATAGGCTACGCGGACAACCTGTGGACCAAACCGACGCTGAAGCACTACGCCGGCAACCAGGCAGACCGCGAATTGCGCATGTCCCTGGTCGAGCCCTCTGCATGGATCGACGCCGGAAAGCTGCCCGCCCGCGCAACGCCGTTGTTTGCGCATTCGCTGCGCGCGTTCCTGCCGGAATTCGCCGACAAGGAAGAGGCCGAATCCAAGCGCTACGTCGACCTCTTCACCGAATCCACCGTCGAATTCGATGTGGCGCGCCTGGGCATGTCCGAGCGCGTTGCCGATGGCGTTCGCAAGATGGAAGCGGTGCACCCCAGCAAGAAGCTCGACAAGAAGACCTTGATCCTTCTGCTGGATGACCCGGTGGGCGTGGCAGAGAGTGGGGTCCAGATCCACCTGATTGCCGAGCAGCGACAGCAGCTCTGGTCGGCCGGCGGCTACTGCGTGGACGACACCCGGGCAGACGACAAGCGGGTCTGGAAGTGGCAGAGCAAGCTGATGGTGGACACGCTGGAGGCCTGGAACAAGGAGCGCATCCAGGGCGAGCGACGGGAGCGCCTGCAGACGCCGATGCGAATGCCGGAGTTCATCTACCTGAACCATGCGCGGGGTCCCCGTCCCGTCTGGGGCCCCGGCACGCGCTGGATTGCCAACCCCGTCATTGATCCAAAGACTCAACAACCCAAGCACCATGCGCCCGGCAAGGTGCCGCGCCGCGTCGCTTACGACCATCGCGGCCAGGAGATCGTGCTCAACGACGGCATTGAACGTGTCCAGGGTGTGGGCACGGTCTACCGCGGCGAACAAGACATCGAAGAGACGGTCAAGCGCACGACGGAATCGAGCATTGCAAGCAAAAACAAGCGGTATCTCGAGCACGTCAAGATCGGCGAGTTGAGGCATTTCGAGGCGCAGCACCTGAACCAGTTGAAGGAATGGGTCGCGCACCGGGAGAAGATCGATGCCGACGTGGCCCTTTGGCTGCGCCACCAGCGCACGCTGGTCGTTCTGAAGCAGGATTTCGAACGCCAGGGAACCAAGTTGCAAGCCGTGTACAGCGACGCGCCCAAGCTCAAGGAGTTCGTGCGCGACGTGCGGGCGCGGCTGGACGTGACGGAAAAGATGCTTGCCGCCGGTCCCAAGGGGCCGCACACCCTGAAGTGGTACATCGAGCAGATCCGGCTGAAACCCGCCGACTTGCAGAACTGGATCGCTCGTGGTGTTCTGCAGCCTTTCGATTTCGAGAAGGAACTGAAAGACCCGGGCGTGGGCGCCGACATCTACGACGGGGTCGTCGGCATCAAGGACATCGTGTGGAAGGGCGCATGGGCCGACGCGCGCGAACTGGTCAAGGAGGAATCGGCGCAGCTGGCCCAAGGGCTCCTGAACGCGCAGGCCACGGTGATCAGCCGGATGAGCGAGCTGGTCTACAACCCGAAGCTGGCAAAGACGCTGGGGGTGAAGGTCAGCAGCGAGGAACTGGAAGACCTGCGCATGCTGTGGATTCGCGGGGAATCGCTGAGCAATTTCGTGCACGGTGCGCCGCGTGTCTACGTGGTGCGAATGAAGGCTGCTACGCCGCAGGTGCTGCGTGCCTTCGCGGAATATGCCGACGTCCACATTCCGGCGAATGGCCGCGGCGCCCAAGACTTCGTTTTCATGGCCAAGAGCCGGAACGACACCCCGCTGGCGCGCGACAAGCCCGTGACGGCGACCATTCAGAAGCGGCTGCGGGACCTGGACAGCGCGCTGCAGCAGGGTGGTCCGCGCAACCTGGCGGTGCCGCTGCTGCTTGACGAGTCCGCGTGGCGTGAGATGGCCAATGCACCGGGTCCGAAGATCACGATCGTGCCGGACGGTGTACTGGGCAAGGCGAAGGCACCCCTGCAGGTGAGCCAGGAGTTCGCGGACCGCATGCTGGAGTTGCGCGGCGCGCAGGGCTGGCGGGCAGCCTACAGCGAGAACCGTGGGGCGATCGGTACCTTGGCCGGCGGCGTGATCCTGCAGGGGTGGGCGGCTTTCGAGGCGGGGAAGAAGCTGATGGAAGGGGCCAAGGACAACGCGGAGTTGGCGGATTCCGTGATGACCATCCTGGGCGGGCTTGCGGCGGCGGTTGCCGCTGGCATTGAGTTGCGGGCAATGGCCGCCTCACCCCAAACGCTCAAGTTGGGCATGCGTCCGGCAAACGTGACGCTCGAGGGGTTGATCAAACCGATGCGGTATCGGATGTGGTCGGGGATTTTGGGGGCGGCTGGGGCGGGGTTTGATGCGGTGGCAACCTATGCGAAGGCTTCCGGCAAGGCGGCGGCAGGAGACACCGACGCTGCGGACCACTACACGATCGCTTCTTGGCTGTATCGGACGTCAGCTGTCTCGTCGGCAGCGGGAAGCTACCTGACCTACAGAGCGCTCGCAGGCCGAACGATGCAACAGGCGATGGTGCGAACGATAGGTACGCGGATGATTGGGACGGGAGCGGCCGCGATGCTCGGGGTGTCTTTGACCGGAATTGGCCTTGTCTTGACCGTCTTCGCCATTGGGTGGTCCTTGTATGCCATGTCACTGGAAGATGATGACAACGAAATATTCCTGGATCGCAGCTTCTTTGGAAAGCACAGTCGCGCCAAGGACAATCCGCCCTTCAAGAACTTGGAAGAGGAGGTGGCAGCCTTCGGTACCCTGGCCATCGGACTGAAAACGACCCTTGAATGGGTGGATCGAATGGGGGACGACGAAGTAAAGGCCAGAGTCCTTGTAGCGCGGTTCAATGCGAAGCAGCGTCTTCGCTATCGACTCCTGGCACTGCCCAGCGAAAAGCTGAGCAAAGAGGCCCCCATCGTCCTGGCGCAGGGTGTGGCACCCGATGGCGAGGTCAAGGCGGAGAAAGACGAGGAAACGGGTCCCGAGGCGTATACGATGGACATCGTGGCTCGGATCGCTGACGAGGGCAGTTTCTCTCGGGCAAGGTTCGAGTTCGAGTTCTGGGAAGACGTGCAGGTGCTCGACCGGGGCGGTCCGCCGTCTGCGAAGGACTACATTGAGGTGGGTGATTGACGAACAGCGTGACTCCATTGGGACCCGGTGACAAGGAACCGGTGCCGAACAAGCTCGGACGTCGCAAACAGCGACGGGTAGAAGCGAAACCAAGCGCTGTTGCGGCGCGATTGGAGCCGCCACATGATCTGCCACATGTCCTGTTGCCGCCGCAGCAGGCGTCAGTCAGTGGCGTACCGAGTGCGTCCGATGCGATCGTGCGCAAGTACGAGCAAGGTATCGAGTTCGCGGATCAAATGGGGGAGATCACCGGTTCACTTGCCATCATTTGTTTACCCATTGGGATTTTGACGGTCCTTTCAATTCTGTCTATAGACGAATTTCTGGCTTGGTTTACGGCGTTGGAGGTCGCATTGCTGCTTGTCTGCCTGGTCCTGATTCGGGAGGACTTTTCCGGTCAGAAATACAACCCGGTGCTGTTCGACAAAGCCACCGGTCAGGTTCACGTGATGGACACGAAGCCCTTGACCTGGCCGCAGTTCTTCTTCATGCCCTGGAAAGCTGCCGGCGACCAGGTGATCACCAGCTTTGATTGGCGCTGCGCCCGTGCCGAGGTGGTGACGATGCAGGTCTTCCAGGGCCAGATCATGCGGACGGAGCACAACCTGGTGCTGGCGTTCACGGAAACGCCGGACAGCAACAAGGTGGTGTACCGCACGGGGGTGGGCACGACGACGGCCTACGACAACGGGCTGGGCTGCATCAACCGCTGGGAGCACATCCGGCGCTACATGCGTGGCGAGGGGCCGGGGCTGCGCGGCTGGGACCGTCCCTGGGGCATCGATGTCCCGACGTTCTGGCGTGGCTTCTTCTTCGCGCAGATGCTGCTGGGCCCAGGCAGCGGGGAGTATTGGCGCAGCAAGCGCTGGGGTGTCTACGTCGTTGGCATCCTCAGCATTCCCGGACTGCCGTTCTCGGCCTATGCCGGCCTGGTGCGGTGGGCCTGCTACGCGGTGCGACGCCAGCCCGAATGGCCGCAGAACATCCGAGCCGGGCTGGGGGCCGAGATGAGTGGCCGTGCCATGGCCCGAGCCATGGCCAATGGCCAGGACGTCGCATAGCCCCGCACGCTTTGGGGCGCTTGTGCGCTCTGGGACTGGGTCAGCGTCCGGTGCATCGCTCGGGCGTTGATTGGTGGCACTGACATTGAATGATCAACAGGGAAGGTGGGGGACATGCCCCGGAAGAAGAGCAAATCTCAAGCGAACGGTGCTTCCTCACCGCAGGCGGTCCAGGGGATGCGCACGGCAGGCAATCTGGCGCCGGGCGTCAATCCTTTGCGCTCTGTTGAACAGACGCCGGAATTCTGTCGGATCGTCTCCCGCAACGCCGACTCTTCGGGGTTCCTCACGGTTGTGGTGCTCACCATCGCGCTGCTTTTGCTTGGGCCGCTGGTGGCCATGCTGCATCCGATCAGTGAGGTGTCCGGGGGCCTTCTTGTGGTTCTCCTGTTGCTCTTCGCCATCGCACTGGTCATGGCATGGAATGTCGGGGGCAATCTCCTGGCGGCTTCGGTCTACTCCTACGAGCTCACGATGGACCGTGCCAAGCAGCAATTCGAATTCACGACGACATGGATTCTCGACCTCCGCAGCTGCCGCATATGGCCGTATGACAAGCTCTGCGCGCTGCGAACGGGGGTCACCGAATACGGCCTGCAGGAGGTGCAGATCGAGCTCGCGGGTGAAGAGCCGCTGTGGCTGCCTCCCGTGCATTTCTTCCCCCGAGAGATGCGCG
>CBIHQA010000240.1:0-6217 GCA_966211475.1 uncultured Neisseriales bacterium | reverse complement strand
CCCCGGCACCGCCGACGCCCTGCGTGCGGAAGGCGGCCCGGCCGCGCTGGTCCCCTCGGCACGCCACGATAGCGAAGGCGTACTGGCGCTGCCCGAGCTGCAGGACGTTCGCGGTGCACGCATCCTGATCTTCCGTGGCGACGACGGCCGGCCCCTGCTGGGCGACAGCCTGCTGGCCCGGGGCGCGCAGATGTCCTATGTGCCCTGCTATCGCCGCCTGTTGCCCACCGACACGCCGGGTCGATTGTCGGTGCTGTTCGCCGGTACGCCACCGGACGCCTTCGTCGTCACCAGCAGCGAAGCCGCGCGCCACCTGTTCGACAGCGCTGGAGCGCATATCGCGCAACCGCTACAATCGGTCCCCGTGATCGTGCCGCATCCGCGCATCGCGGATACCGTGCGCGATGCCGGCGGCTGGGCCGAAATCGCCGCCGGCGAAGGCGAAGCCGCCATGCTGGCCGCACTCGATACCGCCCTGTCGCGGCCGACCCAACCGGCTCGGCCCACCACCGCTCATCCTCCTGTTTCCGCCGTGACTGCCACCATGCCCGATACCCTCGCCAAGCCGGTTGCCACGCCGCTCTCCGAACGGCTGATCGAACGCCTCAACCCCACGCTGATCGTTGCGCTGGTCGCCCTCGGGGTGATCACCTGGCAATGGGTGGACAGTCGCAAGCAGTTCACCGCGCTGCAACTGGAACTGGGCAAGAAGCTCGCCGAAGCCGATGCCTTCCAGCACCAGAGCAAGAACCTGATCGACAAGCTGGAGCAGGACCGCCAGGACGAGCGCGTGCGCCTGTCGGTGGTCGAAACCAAGCTCGGCGAAGCGCAGAGCCAGCAACAGCAACTCACCGCGCTCTACCAGGACCTGTCCCAATACCGCGACAACCTGCTGCTGGCCGAAGCCGAGCAGATGCTGATGGCCGCTAGCCAGCAGCTGTCCATCGCCAACAACCCACGCGCCGCGCTGGTGGCGCTGGAAGCCGCCCAAGCCCGCTTCGGCAGCCTGGATTCGCCGCGCTTCAACCCGTTGCGCCAGGCGCTGGCCAAGGACGTGGATGCGCTCAAGCGCCTGCCGGAAGTCGACCCGGTCGGCCTGTCGATGCGGCTGGACCGCATCCTGGCAAACGTCGACAGCCTGCCCTTCGTGATCGACAGCAACCGCAACCAGCGCGCGCTGCCGCCGAATACCGTCGAAGAGCCCGCCAAGCCTTGGTATGGCCGCCTGGGTGGCGAGATCTGGGGTGAGGTGAAACAGCTGATCCGCATCCGCCGCATCGATCGCCCGGATGCCCCGCTGCTACCAGCCGAGCAAAGCTACTTCGTCCGCGAAAACCTCAAGCTGCGCCTGCTGGCCGCCCGTACAGCGCTGATCCAGCGCGACCAGACCGGCTTCCGCACCGACCTGAAGTCCGCCCGCGACATGCTGGCCACCTTCTTCGACCGCCAGTCGCGCGACGTGTCGGAAGCCCTGACGGCACTCGACCAGCTGCAAGCGACCGACGTCAACGTGACGCTGCCCACCCTCAACGCCAGCCTGTCGGCGCTGAACAGCCTGAAGACGGCGCAAGAGGCCGCGCAACGGATCGTGACACCGGCTGCCCCTGCCAAGCCTGCTGCGGCCCCTGCCGCCGGGAGCGCCAAGAAATGAGGACGCTGTTCTGGGTGCTGTTGATCTTCGCGCTCGCCGTGGCGCTGACGCTGATCGCGCAGGTCAACACCGGCTACGCCATCCTGGTGCTGCCACCGTGGCGCATCGACGTGTCCTTCAACACCTTCGTGTTCCTGACTGTCGCGCTGTTCCTAATCATCTACTTCGTGATCCGTGGCGCAGCAGCGACGCTCGCGCTGCCGCACAAGGTGCGTGCCTACCACCAGGCCCGCCAGAAGCAGGAAGCCCAGCAAACCTTGTTCGACGCGCTGATTGCCTACTTCGAAGGGCGCTACGGCCGTGCCGAACGTCTCGCAGCCCGTGCGCTGGACGTGGAGAAGGGCGCCCAACCGCGCGCCATCGGCGCTTTGCTGGCGGCCGCCAGCGCCGACGCAATCCGCAACTTCGGCAAGCGCGACACCTACCTCAAGCGCAGCGAGCTCGCCACTCCGGACACCCATCTGGCCCGGCTGATGACTGAAGCCAACCTGATGATCCGCGAGCACCGCTACGAGGACGCGCTGGAGCTGTTGTCCCACGCCAAGCTGATCGCCCCCAAGCTGACCACCGCCCTGCGCCTGGAGTTGGCCGCCCGCCAGCAGCTTGGCCAGCATGCGCTCGCCCTGCCGCTGATCGACCAGCTCGAAAAGAGCGAGGCCATCCAGCCGGCCCAGGCGCTGCAACTGCGGCGCGTGGCCTGGATCGCCCAGTTGAAGGAAGACATCAGCGATCCGCAAGCCTTCCGCCGCTTCTGGAACAAGCTGCCTGACGAGGCGCGCTACGATGCCGGCCTCGCCCAGGCCGCCGTCCGCCGGCTGGTGGAATGGCAGCTGTGGCGCGAAGCCCGCGATGTGCTGGTGGATGCGCTGGACCACGCCTGGGACGGCACGCTGGCACTGGAGTTCGCCCGCTTGGCCGATGGAGCACCGGCGGAGGAAGTGATGGCGCGTATCCAGCAGGCAGAAGCCTGGCTGGAACAGCACCCGAGCGACCCCAACCTGTTGCTGGCACTCGGCCGCCTGTGCCGCCGCCAGCAATTGTGGGGCAAGGCCCGCAGCTATCTGGAAGCCAGCCTGTCGGTCTGGGCATCGGCCATCGCACACATCGAACTGGCGCGCCTGCTAACCGAGCTGGAGGAAAGCGAAGCCGCCCAACGGCACTTCGAAGCCGCCGCCAGCGAGATCGAAGCCGCACTGGCCCGCAAGGGCGAATGACGCCGGACACCCCCGAGTTTTGACGAACCCCTGATTGCAACAGGAGCAGCCATGACCCGTCTTGCCCTCGCCCTTGCCTTGCTCGGTGCCACCTTGCCCGTGCTGGCCGACTGCGACCATCCGAAGAACGACTTCGACGACCTGTACTGCCTGAACAAGGTCTACATCCAGGCCGACAAGGACCTGAACGACAGCTACGGCAAGCTGCAAGCGCTACTGGACGCCGACGGCAAGTCCCGCCTGAAGAAGGGGCAGGTGGCCTGGATCCGCAGCCGCAACGACCAGTGCAGCTACAAGGACAGCCGCGGCTTCTTCGTCAACCTGGACTGCGCCGCCCAGACCACCATCGACCGCAACCGCTTCCTGCAGGACCGCGTGCGCGAATGTGTCAGCGCCGGCTGCATGAAGAGCAAGCTGGACTGACCCGATCAGGCCCTAGTCCGGCCGTCTGGCGAGGGTAACCCGCGGATGGCCGGCATAGTCGTACCGTAGCGCGACCTCTCGCCACCCGGCGGCTTCCAGTAGGGCGGGCACCGTTTTCCCCTGGTCGTAACCGTGTTCGACCAGCAGCCAGCCGTCCGGCATCAAATGGCGCGGTGCCTGTTCCGCCAACGCCCGGTAGGCATTCAGACCATCCCCGAAATCCGTCAGCGCCCCCGGCGGCTCGAAGCGCAGATCCCCCTGCCCGAGATGTGCATCCCCGGCCGGGATGTAGGGCGGGTTGGAAACGATCAGATCAAAACGCTCGCTGGTCAGTGCGGCGAGCCAGTCACTCTGCACCGCCTTCAGGCGCGCACCCAGCCGTTGCGCATTGTCGGTTGCAACAGCAAGCGCCGCTGCCGACACATCCACCGCCAAAACGTCCCAGGCGGCGGCCTCCAAGGCCAGCGTGACGGCAATACAGCCACTGCCGGTCCCCACATCCAGTACCTTCGCCGGGTGGTTCGGCTCCAGACACTGTAGCGCCGCCTCGACCAGCAATTCGGTCTCTGGTCTGGGAATCAACACGTCCGGCGTAACGTGGAACGGGCGCCCATAGAATTCGCGCTGCCCCAGCAGATAGGCGACCGGCTCACCGTTGTGCCGCCGGGCGGTCAGATCGACAAACCGGCTCAGCGCATCGGCCGACGGCGCCTCGCTGCCGTGGGCGATCAGCCACGCCCGGTCCACGCCCAGCACATGCTGCATCAGCAGACGGGCATCCACCCGGTCCAGGCCGCTCTCGCGCAGCAGCGCGTCGATGGTTTTCATGGTCAAAGCAGGAACAGCGTCGCCAGCCCCAGGAAGATGAAGAAACCGCCGGAATCGGTACAGGCGGTGATCATCACGCTGGAGCCAGCCGCCGGGTCGCGCCCCAGCTTGATGAGCGTAAGCGGAATCGCCACGCCCATGAAGGCTGCCAGCGTCAGGTTGAGCGTGGTCGCCGTCATCATCACTAGGCTCAATCGCCAATTGTGATAAAGGCTGAACGCGATCACCCCCAGCACCCCACCCCAGATCAGGCCATTTACCAGCGCGACGCCCAGCTCCTTGCGCATCAGCCAGCGTGCGCTTTTCGGATGCACCTGGTCCAGCGCGGCGGCACGCACGATCATGGTGATGGTCTGGTTGCCGGAGTTACCGCCAATCCCCGCGATGATGGGCATCAGCGTCGCCAACGCCACCAGCTTTTCGATTGAGCCCTCGAAGGCACCGATCACCCGCGACGCGATGAAGGCCGTCACCAGATTGATCGCCAGCCAGCGCCAGCGGTTCTTCACTGACTTCAGCACGCCAGCGAAGATGTCTTCTTCTTCCTTCAGGCCGGCGAGGCTGAGCTTGTCGCTCTCGCTCTCTTCCCGGATCACGTCAACGATCTCGTCGATCGTCAGCCGCCCGACCAGCTTGCCGCTGGCGTCGACCACCGGGGCCGAAATCAGGTCGTAGCGCTCGAACGCCTGTGCCGCTTCGCCCACGTCCTCTTCCGGCTGGAACGTGACCGGATCAGGCGACATCACTTCCGTCACCGTCTTGTCAGAGTCGTTGATCAGCAAGCGCTTGAGCGACAGCACGCCTTGTAGGGTGCCGGCATAGTCGACCACGAACAGCTTGTCGGTATGGCTGGGCAGCTCATCGAACCGGCGCAAATAGCGCAGCACCACTTCCAGCGACACGTCGTCGCGAATGGTGACCATGTCGAAGTCCATCAGCGCGCCGACCTGATCGTCCTCGTAGGACAGGGCGGACTGCACCCGCTCGCGCTGCTGGGCGTCCATCGACGCCATCAGCTCAGTGACGACGTCGCGCGGCAGATCCGGTGCGAGGTCGGCCAGCTCGTCCGCGTCCAGCGTCTCGGCCGCGGCGAACAGCTCCTCGTCGTCCATGTCCGCAATCAGCGTTTCGCGGACCGCGTCGGAGACTTCGAGCAGGATATCGCCGTCGCGCTCGGCCTTGACCAGGTGCCAGACCGTCAGACGGTCTGCCAGCGGCAACGCTTCCAGCACCCGGGCCACGTCGGCGGGGTGCAGCGTATCAAGCTTGGTTTGCAGTTCGGTCAGGTTTTGCCGATGGACCAAGTCCTCCACCAGCTCATGGCGGGGGCTGTCCTGGCGGTGGACGAGCTCTTCCACCAGCTTGTGCTTGTGCAAAAGCTGGACGATCTGCTTCAGGCTTTCCTGAAAGCTTTCCTGTGGTTTTTGTTCGAGTTCGGTCATCGCGCCTCTCCGCCTCCACGGCGGAAAAGACGCCGCGGGGGTCAACGGATGCTGTGGTTCAGCGTGAAGGGTTTACTGGGTAAGTCCATGGCGTTCGTTCCTGATCGGTGACGCGCCCCGCGCGCTGTTCACCCCGGAAAGGCATATTTTAACATCGGAAAACGCAAGGCGTGTGACAGCAGAGCCAGTCGCCGCTCGTTTCAAGGAAAGACAAAGGATTCAGCGTCGCCGCTGATAGCGCGCACCGGGCAACACCTCAACCAGCCCCGTCAGTTCCAGCTCGAGCAAACGGGCGGACAAGGCCCCCATTGCGTCACCGGTACGCAGCTGCAGCGTGTCCAGATCAATGGGGTCGTATCCCAATGCAGCCAGCAACGGATCTTCCTCCGCCGGTGCGGTCTGCTCCGGTGAAGGTGCAGCGGTCAATTCCGCCTGCAACGGCCTCGCGCGGCGCCAATCGCCAGGAAGCTCGGCGAGCACATCCTCCGCCGCTTCGACCAGCTTGGCGCCGTCCTTGATCAGGCGATGGCAGCCTTTGCTCTGCGGCGCATGAATGGAACCGGGGATCGCAAACACGTCCCGCCCCATTTCCAGGGCATCCTTTGCGGTGATCAGCGAGCCGCTGTCGAGCGTCGCCTCGACCACCAGGCAACCGAGCG
>CBIHQA010000239.1:0-6221 GCA_966211475.1 uncultured Neisseriales bacterium | reverse complement strand
AGGGGCTGCGAATGGGTTGCCGCCGGTCAAACCAGCAAAGCTTGCTTTGCGCCCACCGACCGGCATGGTTTCCACCAGTCAGCGCAGCAGCGACAGCGCCAGGCTGGGGGCCACGTTGGCCTGCGCCTGGGTGGCGATCCCCGCCTGAGCGAGGATTTGTTGCCGGATCAGGTTCGATGCCGACGCGGCATAGTCGGCGTCGACAATCCGGCTATTGGCGGCGGCCGTGTTTTCCGCCGTCACTTGCAGGTTGGAAATCGCGGCGTCCAGCCGGTTGCTGGTGGCACCGAGGGTGCCTCGGGCACTGGTAAGGGTCTGCTGGTCGCTATCGAGCGCAGTCAGCGTGTTCTGCGCGGCCGATTGGCTACTGATGTCGATCACGCCGGTCGCCGTGAGCGACGCGTTGAAGGTGTTCAGGCCGCCGTTTGCCGGCGTGGCGGTCAGGTCGGGTGTGCCAATGGTGAGCTGCGCGTTCGGTGAGTTGTTCGCACCGATCTGGAGCGTGACCTGGGTGCCACCGGTGAACGCGGAGGTGCCATTGAAGGAGGTGTTCTGGACGATGGCCGAATTGGCCTGGGTCAACTGGTCGACTTCCTGCTGTAACTGCTGGCGGTCGTTGTCGGTCAGGGTACCGTTGGCCGACTGGACGGCCAGTTCGCGAATGCGCTGCGTGTTGTTCTGCAGCTGGCCCAGGGCATCGTCGGCGGTCTGCACCAGGCCGATGCCGTCGCTCGCGTTGGTGATGGCCCGATTGTCCCCGCGAAACTGGCTGATCAGCTGTTGCGAGATGGCAAGGCCTGCTGCATCGTCGGCGGCACTGTTGACCCGTTTGCCGGAAGACAGCTCCGCAAAGGCTTTCCGAAGCGCGACCTGGGTTTTGCTGAGTTGCAGCTGGTTGTTGATGGATCCCAGATTCGTATTGACGTTCATCGCCATGGCCCGCCCCCGTTCGGCGGCGAGACAACACCGCTCCTCGCTCCAGCCTACTCGCCCATGCGGGCCGCGCCAAGTCTCAGTCGATCAACGGCCCCGTCGGTGGCGCCAGCCAAGAAAAACGGCCACTACATCGCTGCCGTGGCCGTCTTTTGTTTGCCGCTTTCAGGCTGGTTGTTACTGCGTTTCCATTTCCTTGCGCATGAACGCTTCCATCTCGTCGGCGGCCAGTGGCTGCGCGAACAGATAGCCCTGCGCATATTCGCAGCCCAGCCCGCGCAGGAAGCGGGCCTGATCGTCGTTCTCCACGCCTTCGGCAACCACCTTCAGCTTCAGGTTGTGGGCCATGGCCACGATGGCGGCGGTGATCGAGGCATCGTCCGGGTCGTTGATCACGTCGCGCACGAAGGAGCGGTCGATCTTCAGATGATCGATCGGGAAGCGCTTCAGGTACGACAGGCTGGAATAACCTGTACCGAAGTCGTCCACCGCCAGCGCCACACCCAGCGAATTCAGGCGATGCAGCAACTGGGTGGTGTCTTCCACCTCGTACATCAGCAGGCTTTCGGTGATTTCCAGCTCCAGGTACTGCGGCTCCAGGCCTGTCATGTCCAGCGCCTGCTGCACGGTATCCACCAGGCCGCCCTTCAGGAACTGGCGAGCGGACAGGTTCACTGCGACCGGCGTCTTCTTCAGCCCGCGGTCGTGCCATTCGCGCGCCTGGCGGCAGGCCTCCTGCAGCACCCATTCGCCGATTGGCACGATCAGGCCGGTTTCCTCGGCGATCGGGATGAAGCGCAGCGGTGACACCAGCCCCTTTTCCGGGTGCCGCCAGCGGATCAGCGCTTCCATACCGATCAGTTCGCCAGTGGCAAGGTTCACTTGCGGCTGGTAGTGCAGCTCGAACTGGTTCTGCTTGATCGCGGCGCGCAGCTGGCGTTCCATGTCCAGCCGCTCGGTGGCGATGGTGTTCATGGACTGCTTGAAGAACTGGTAGTTGTTGCGGCCGTTGTCCTTGGCGAAGTACATCGCCGTGTCGGCGTTGCGCATCAGGCTGTCCACCGTCACGCCGTCGTCCGGGCAGACGGAAATACCGATCGACGGGGTGATGTGCAGGTCCATGTTGTCGATCACGAAGGTGCTGGTCAGCGCCTCCATGATCTTGTGGGCGGTGATGGCGGCGTCGTTCGGCTCGTTCAGGTTGGTGAGCACGATCACGAATTCGTCGCCGCCGATGCGCGACACGGTATCCGCATGCCGCACACAGCCGATCAGCCGGTCGGCCACGTGCTTGAGCAACCGGTCGCCGAAGCTGTGGCCCAGCGTGTCGTTGATGTTCTTGAAGCGGTCCAGGTCGATGAACAGCAGCGCACTCTTCTTGCCGGTACGCTCGGCCTGCAGGATGGCCTGCATCAGGCGGTCCTGCAGCAGGTTGCGGTTGGGCAGGCCGGTTACCGTGTCGTGGTGCGCCAAGTGCCAGATATGGTCGGCGTGCTGCTTCTGCTCGGTGATGTCCGACGTGATGCAGACGTAGTTCTTGATGGTGCCGTCTTCGTTGCGGATCGGCGAGATGGTGACCAGTTCCAGGAACATTTCGCCGGACTGTTTGCGCGTCCAGACTTCGCTTTCCCAGTAGGCGTGGTTGGCCAGGTGGTGGCGGATGGTCTCCAGCAGGGTGTGCTGCTGTTCCTTGCCGCGCAGCATCGGTGCCACCTGGCTGAGCAGATCGGTTTCCGCCGCGCCCAGCATCTGGCAGAAGGCCGGGTTGGCCGACACGATACGGAAATCCTTGTCCAGGATCACGATACCGTCGCGCGACTGGTAGATGGCTTGCGACGCCAGCCGTAGCCGGTCTTCGCTCATCTTGCGCTGGGTGATGTCCAGCACGCTGCCGCGCACGAAGCGGCCGGTCAACGACGGCATGCGCGACAGCCGCAGTTCCACGAATACTTCGCCGTGCTTCTGGGTGCGATGCAGCCACTGGGTGACCTGGGTCTGGCCGGCGTAGGCGGCTTCGATCAGCTTGGTGGCCTTGTCGACCGAGGGCTGGCGGTCCGGTTGCTGCTCGGGCGACAGTAACGAGTCGCCCAGCGACAGCGTCAGCAGGCGGTCGCGTGCCTGGCCGTACAGCTCGCAGGCGCGCGGGTTCACGTCGGCGAAGCAACCGGTGTCGACGTCGATCACCACGATCGCTTCCGGCGCGTTCTCGATCAGGGAGCGGTAGCGCTCCTCGCTGATTGCCAGCGCCTGGGCAGCGCGCTTGCGGGCGTCCAGGTCGTCTTCCAGCCGTTTGTTCTTTTCCTCGACCTCGACGAACAGGCCTTGCAGCGCCACGCGGGTACTTTCCAGCGACTGGCCGAGAATGCCCAGCTCATCGGTGCGCCCCCAGCTGAACGGCTTGTCCAGCCGCTTGTGCGCCAGATCGGCGGATTCCGCCAGCAGCTTCTTCAGCGGGTGCAGCAGGCGCCGCTGGATCAGCAGCAGGATCAACCCCATCGACAGCAGGATCTGGCCGAGCAAGGTGATGATGAAGGTCTTCTGGTACTGCTCCAGCTGGGCTTGCAGCGGGCCGTCGTACATCACGATCTCGACGCTGCCGATGGCGGTGCCCTTGCGGACGATGGGCTGGCTGGTGGCAAAGGCCTTGCCGTTGGCGTTCTCCAGCCGATAGACGGCCAGGAAGGTGCCCATGTTCTCGGCCACCACGCGGATGCTGGCAATGCGCGGGTCGCCGGCGATCGCTTCGACGATGGGGCGGGCGGATTCCTGGCTCAGGTTCCACACCGGTTCCTGCATGCCGAGCGTGAGGATCTGCACCAAGCGACGCTGGTCGCTCTGGAAGGCGGTTTCCAGTTCTTCCTTGCGCTTGTTGACTGCCACCACGCCGCTGACCACTGCGGGAATCAGCAGGGCCAGGATGACGGTGATGATCAGGGCGCTGCGTAAGGTAAGGCGAACGCGAAAATTCATTGGGGTCGGCCGTTCCCGTTAGCCTGATGGTTGTTCACTTCACGCAGTTGCGCTGTCGTCTTTTGAGAAGCCAGGGGCACTGAGTGGTAATGCGGTGGTCTGACCTGACCAGAAAGCGCAGGACGGGGGCGCTTGCCACAGGTCAACCTGATCGCCTCCAAACCGGACGACGAAGAGGAGAAAGGCCGCGCCGCTGCATTGTGCCCTGCGGGCGTGGAGTCATCCAAGGCGAAATCTGCGCCTTGCGCTGCTTCCCGGCTCGTCCCAAACGCAAGTGTGAAAAGGGTCATTAACTGGCTCTATGCGACTGACGGGTCTACGGAAGCATAGCAGATGGCTCTTTCGCCTGACAAAGCGCATGAATCAAGGCGCAGCGACCGATAAGTTATCGGCTCCGATGTTGTACAATTCCGGCGCATGGTGCGACCCCGGAACAGGGGCGCCCGATAATACCCGCGGTCGTCACTCGCCCATCAGACAGAACCGAGGAGCACCCCCATGTCCGACCTGGTCTGGCAGCCTTCCCCCACTGCCATCGGCGCGTCCAACCTGAACGCGTTCCGGACTTACGTCAACGATCATTTTGCGGCGGGCCTTCCGGCCGGTCGCGACGGCTTCGACTACGACGCCCTCTACGACTGGTCCATCCGCGAGCGGTCGGCCTTCTGGGAGGCCGTGTGGCGGTTCGGCGGCGTCCGCGCCCATCGTGAGGCGGACCGTGTCTTGGTGGATGGGGACCGCATGCCGGGTGCGCAATGGTTCGAGGGCGCCCGCCTCAACTTCGCCGAAAACCTGTTGCGCCGTCGTGACGACGGCGTGGCCGTCGAGTTCTTCGGTGAAGACAAGGTGCACACCGTCTGGACCTGGTCGAAGCTCTACGACACCGTATCCCGCATCGCACAGGCGCTGCGCGCCCAGGGCGTTGGCCCGGGTGACCGGGTGGCCGGTTTCGTGCCCAATATGCCGGAAACGCTGGCCGCCATGCTGGCCACGGCCAGCCTCGGCGCGGTCTGGAGCAGCTGCTCGCCGGACTTCGGCGTACAAGGCGTGCTCGACCGCTTCGGGCAGATCGAGCCCAAAGTGCTGTTCACCAGCGACGGTTATTACTACAACGGCAAGACGCTGTCCTCGCTGGACAAGATCGCCGGTGTCGCCCGCGAGCTGTCGGGCATCCGCAAGGTGGTGGTCTGGCCGTACGTCAGCGAAGCACCGGACGTGTCCGGCATTGCCAACGGCGTGACGCTGGGTGACTTCGTCGCCCCGTACCCGGCGGGCGACATCGCCTTCGAACCGATGCCGTTCGACGCGCCGCTGTACATCCTGTATTCCTCCGGCACCACCGGCAAGCCGAAATGCATCGTGCACGGCGCTGGTGGCACGCTGCTGCAACACCTTAAGGAACACCTGCTGCATGGTGACCTGAAGGCGGGCGACCGCCTGATGTACTACACCACCTGCGGCTGGATGATGTGGAACTGGCTGGTGTCCGCGCTGGCGGTGGAAGCCACCATCGTGCTGTTCGACGGCTCGCCGTTCGCGCCGACGCCGGACGTCCTTTGGCGCATCGCGCACCAGACCAAGCTGACGCACTTCGGCACCAGCGCCAAGTACCTGTCGGCGCTGGAAAAAGCCGGCTCCAAACCGGGGCAGGACTATGACCTGTCCGCCTTGCGCTTCGTGTTTTCCACCGGTTCTCCGCTGCTGCCGGAGAGCTACGATTACGTCTATCGCGACATCAAGCAGGATGTCGCGCTCTGCTCGATCTCCGGCGGGACCGACATCGTGTCGTGCTTTGCGCTCGGCTGCCCGGTGACGCCGGTTTACCGCGGCGAGTTGCAGGTGCGCGGCCTCGGCATGGCCGTCGAAATCTGGGACGAAGCCGGCCGGCCGGTGGTGGGCGAGAAGGGCGAGCTGGTCTGCACCAAGGCCTTCCCGTCGATGCCAGTCGGCTTCTGGAATGACCCGGATGGCTCTCGCTACCGCGCGGCCTACTTCGAACGTTTCCCCAATGTCTGGGTGCATGGCGACTATGCCGAGCTGACGCCGCGCGGCGGCCTGATCATTTACGGCCGGTCCGACGCGGTGCTCAACCCCGGTGGCGTGCGGATCGGCACGGCCGAGATCTACCGCCAGGTGGAAACCGTGCCGGAAGTGCTGGAATCCCTGTGCATCGGCCAGGACTGGCAGGGCGACGTCCGCGTGGTGCTGTTCGTGCGGCTGCGCGAAGGCCTGACGCTGGACGACACGTTGCGCCAGACCATCCGCGAACGCATCCGCGCCAACACCACGCCGCGTCACGTGCCGGCCAAGGTGATCCA
>CBIHQA010000238.1:0-6265 GCA_966211475.1 uncultured Neisseriales bacterium | reverse complement strand
CCATCGCCGGCCGGTGCGTCGTACGCGGACTGGACTGGCAGGTGGAGCCAGGACAGCGCTGGGTGGTGCTGGGCCGCAACGGCATCGGCAAATCCACGCTGCTGGCGACGATGGCCGGTCACCGTCCTGCCCAGGGTGGACGGCTGTCGCTGGACGATCGGCCGCTGGGCGCCTGGCCTGCGCGCTCCCGGGCCCGTCGCCTCGGATGGTTGCCGCAGCAGCCCGATATGGCACACCCCTGTCGGGTGGAGGACTACCTGTGGCTAGGCGGCTACGGACGTCCGGCCAACGCGGTGCAGGCGGCCGTGGCGTCGGCCCGACAGGCGTTTGAGCTGGACAGCCTGCGACATCGGCCGCTGGACGTGCTTTCTGGCGGAGAGCGCCAGCGGGTGGCGTTGGCCACCATCGCTGTCCAGGCGCCGGCCTTGTTGCTGCTGGATGAACCACTCAATCATCTCGACCTACCGCACCAGGTCGCCATGTCGGATTGGCTCTGCAAGCAGGGTGCGCATCACGCGGTGGTGCTGACCATCCATGATGTGAACTGGGCACGGCGGATCGCCACGCATGCGCTCCTGCTGCATGGGGATGGAAAGGTCGAACAGGGGACGGCATCAGACATGCTGGACGTCGGGCGACTGGGACGCTTGCTGGGATACCCACTGAAGCCGGCGTCCGGCGACTGGCTGGTACCGGGCTGACGCGGCGATTCGATCAGCCGAACTGGACGTCGGTCCCTGATGCGCCGAAGGCGAAGGTGACAGCGGGTTGGG
The DNA here is from genome assembly GCA_966211475.1 of uncultured Neisseriales bacterium. Classification (GTDB taxonomy): domain Bacteria; phylum Pseudomonadota; class Gammaproteobacteria; order Burkholderiales; family Leeiaceae; genus Leeia. Next base: position 5,492 of record CBIHQA010000238.1, on the reverse strand, counting down.
CGCGGTCTGCGGACAGCAGGTGGCCATATTGGGCGACCGCCACACGCGGGTTGGCCGCAAACGCGCGCTGGAAGGCCGCGCTTTCATCGGCTGCGCGGACAAACGCCTGGGCACCTGCCGCATCCTGCACCTGCTGGGTCAGCGCGGGATCCTGTTCCAGCGCCTGCCGGAAGGTGTCCGCCGCCGCCGTGCCGTTGACGCTCAAGGTGCCGTTTGCCGCACGCGTGATCTGCAGACCGTCGAGCGAATCCAGGCCCAGAGCCGGCAACTGTTGCCGCAACGAACTCTCCAGGGCGGCAAGTTTTGCCTGTGCCTGGTCGCGGGCGAGGTCGGTGCCTGCGGCGGGAACGGTGGCGGACTGCACCGGTTGGCCTGTCGCGGTTTGCAATTGCCGGGTGGCTTGCTGCAGGGCATCCGCAAATGCTGCGCCGTCGCCGCTGCGGGCCACGGGATTGGTGGCCGTGCCGCCGAGCAGGGTATCGATGGTGCGCAGATTCAGGGCCATACGGTTCAGCCAGAGTCCGGAAAGTAAAGGTGCCCGAAGATCAGCAAGCAGCGTGCCAGCCGTAGGTTATTTCTTCTTCGCCCGTGGGTGGGCAGCGTCATAGACCTTGGCCAAGTGCTGGAAGTCCAGGTGTGTGTAGACCTGGGTGGAGGCGATGCTGGCATGACCCAGCAGCTCTTGCACGGCACGCAGATCGCCAGAAGATTGCAAAACGTGGCTGGCACAGGCATGGCGCATCAGGTGCGGATGCACAGGCCTGTCCAGCCCCTGCCGTACACCGGTCGCCTTGATGCGCAGTTGTACGCTGCGAACGGACAGCCGGTTGCCGTGCTGCCCGATGAACAATGGGGCATCCGCCGTCGGTACGCCCCGGGCTGTCAGCCAAGCCTGCAGAGCGGTGACCGCATGCGTGCCCAGCGGGGCGACCCGCCCCTTGCCACCCTTGCCGTGGCGGACGGTCACTTCCTGTTCCTTCAGGTCGACATCACCCACATCCAGCGCGGTGAGTTCCGAGACGCGCAGGCCGGCGGAGTACAGCAGCTCGAACATGGCCTGATCGCGGTGGGCCAGGAGCGTGTTTTCACTGCCGGACAGCAGCTGGGCTACTGCGTCAGGAGACAGCACGGTTGGCAGGCGTCTACTGCGGCGCGGTGGACGCACGCCGTCGCACGGGTTGGTCTTCCAGCCGTGATGCTGGGTCAGGTAGTGGAAGAAGCGGCGCCATGCGGTCAGCCGCCGGGCAAGGCTGGTAGGCGACAAACCACGCTGGTGCTCGCGTGCCAAGGCACGGCGCAGGTCAGCGGGTTTGAGATCGGCAAGCACACCGTTCAGGTTGCCGAACAGGGCGTCGAGGTCGCGGCGGTAGGCGGCCAGGGTATTGGGGCTGACCCGGCGGGCGTCCGCCAGCCAGGTCAGGTAGCGGGTCAGGGCCTCGTCGCGGTCCATGGCGGCCGGCTTAGGACTGAACCTCACTGCGGTTGCGCTGGATGGCGGCGGCGAGCAGCTCACCCAGTCGGGTGAGATAGAGTGTGCCCATCTCCGGGTAGAAGCGGTGAGTGTCTTCGCTGCCCATCACCAGCAGCCCCAGCGTCTCGCCGTGCCGCAGCGGTACCTGGGCGAACGATTGCAGCGACTTGCCGGCTTCGCCGAACCAGTCCAGCACTTCGGGACTGACATGCGGCCCGCAGTAGGGGTGTTGCAGATCGAGCGCGAAGGCGCGGACTTCTTCGCTGGCCCCCTGGAATTCCGGCGTGCTGCCGGTGGCAGGTGCGCCGTCCTTGTCGGTGATCCAGAGGCGGACGGTGGCCTGCGGAACGTTGAAGTTCTCGGTGATGTGGAAGAGGAAGGTATTGACGGTCGCTTCTACCGACGGTGTGCGCAGCAGGGTGACCGCGATGCGATGGACCTTCTCGGAGATTGCGTCGTTTTCCTCGCCGAAGCTGAGCAGCTCGCCCAGCTTGGCTTCCAACAGACGATTCTTCTCGCGCAGCGTCAACAACTGACGTTCGGCCAGCGAGATGGCGTGGCCGCCGTGCGGGTGCGGCACGAATACCTCAGCCATCAGGTCGGCGTGGGACTCGAAGAATTCCGGATGGTCCTGCAGGTACTGTGAGACGTCAGCCGCGTTCATGCGGAAATCCCCTTATAGCTCGATATCGCCTTCATAGACGGTGACCGCCGGGCCAGTCATGTAGACCGGTTGGCCGGGACCGTCCCAACGGATGATCAGTTTGCCGCCGAGGGTTTCCACCTCGACGCGCGAATCCAGCAGGCCGCGGCGGATGCCGCTGACCACCGCCGCGCAGGCGCCGGTGCCACAGGCGAGCGTTTCGCCGACGCCCCGTTCAAACACGCGCAGGCGGATATGGCCGCGGTCGACTACCTGCATGAAGCCGGCGTTGACCCGCTGCGGGAAGCGCGCATGGCGTTCGATCTGCGGGCCTTGGGTGTGGACCGGTGCGGTGTCGGTGTTCTCGACCACCTGCACGGCATGCGGGTTGCCCATCGAGACGGTGCCGATTTCCACCACACTGCCATCGGGCAGCGACAAGGGATAGACCACGGCGTCGGCCGGCGCGTCGAAGGGAATCTCGGCCGGGTCGAAGTGGGGGGCGCCCATGTCGACGGTGACCAGCCCGTTTTCTTCCAGCATCGGGGCGATCACGCCCTTGGCGGTTTCGACGCGGATGGCGCGCTTGTCGGTCAGCTTCTGTTCGTGGACGAAGCGCACGAAGCAGCGGGCGCCGTTGCCGCATTGCTCCACTTCGCCGCCGTCGGCATTGAAGATGCGGTACTTGAAGTCGTGACCGGGCTGGTCAGCCGGCTCCACCAGCAGCAACTGATCAAAGCCGATGCCGAACTGGCGATGTGCCATGTGGCGGATCTGCTCGCGGGTCAGCTTGACCGGTTGGCGCACACCATCCAGCACGATGAAATCGTTGCCGGCGCCCTGCATCTTGGTGAAATGAAGCTTCACACCGCCTCCGTATCGTAGTCGGCCAGCATGCGGTCACTGCGGACCGCGCCGACGAAATCCTTCACCGCCGCGTGGGCGGGGTGGTCATGGTATGCATCCAGTGCGGCCCGGCTGTCGAATTCCGAATACAGCACGATGTCGGCTGACTGGGTGGTGGCGGAGAAGTCCACGCCGACCTCCAGGTGCCGCATGCCGGGAATCTTGCCGTTGAGCGACTCCAGCAACGCCTTGACCTTGCGGGCGTTGGTGGCGCGGTCGGCGCCTTCGGCATGCTCTTTCAGCTTCCACATCACGATATGGCGGATCATGGTCTTGGTTTCAAGCTCACTCGGTACGGCAGTAACGGACGTAATCCCGGTAGATGCAGCGGTCCATCACCACCCAGATGCCGGCAGCGCGAGCGCGTTCGGCGGCGTTCTCGTCGATCACCCCGTCCTGTGCCCAGATGGCCGGTAACCCCAGGCGGATGCAGCTGTCCACGATGCCGCTCAGCTCACGGGCATTGCGGAACACGTTCACCAGGTCGATCTGTCCGGGCACCGCGTCCAGCGTCGGGTAGGCCGTTTCGCCCAACACACTGGTCACGGCCGGCCGCACCGGCACCACCGTATAACCGAAGCCCTGCATCGCCCGCGATACGCCGTGGCTGGGGCGCGCCGGGTTGGGCGACAGGCCTACCACCGCGATGCGCTGGATCATGCGTAGCCGTTCGGCAATCTCGTCGGGGCTGGGGTTCTGAAACATGGTGAATCGGATCGGGATGTCAGCCGCCAGTATCTCCCAAGCGGCCGGTGCTCGTCACGGCTTCAGCGCTTGTCGTACGGGTTCGGTTCGCCGGGCGGTCGAGTCTTGTAGCGCTTGTGCAGCCAGAAGTACTGCGCCGGGTACTGGCGGACGGCATCTTCCAGCCAGGCGTTCATGTAGCGGGTGTCGGCATCCCAGTCGCCGGTGGGATAGTCTTCCCAGGCAGGGAACAGCTTGAGCACGTAGCCGTCTTTTTCCATCAAGGTGAGCGCCGGCACGACCTTGGTGCGGGTCAGCCTGGCGATGCGGGGCAGCGAAGTGGTGGTGGCCGCAGGGTGACCGAACCAGTCAACAAAGGCGGCGCCATCGCGGCCATAGTCGAGGTCCGGCAGGTGATAGAGCTGGAAACCATCCTTGAAGGCGGACACCAGCGGCCGGATGCCATCCAGCCGCGAGATCACGCGGCTTTCCAGGAAACGGGTGCGCTTCTTCAGCACGAAGCGGTCCATCACCGGGTTCTTCAGATGGGCATACAGGCCGGCGATGCGGTAATCCAGCATCAGGCGGATCGCGCCGGCGTCCAGTCCATTGAAGTGGGGGGCGAACAGCAGCACGCGTTCACCATCGGCCCGTTCGATGTGCTCCCGCCCTTCGACGCGAACCAGCCGACGCAGCCGGGTGGGGCCGGAAAACCACAGATAGACCCGGTCGAACACCGCCAGCATGAACAGGCGGAAATGCTGGCGCAGCAGGTTGTCACGCTCGGCCGTCGTCTTGTCCGGAAAGGCCTGTGCCAGGTTGAAGCGTCCGACCCGGCGGCGCTCCGCGGACAGCCAGTAGGTCAGCTCGCCCAGCGCATAGGCGATGGGCTTGAGGAAGATGCGTGGCAGGAAGTGCAGCAGGTAGAACAGAAAAAGGACAAGGCGCATCCGCACTTAAGCCTTGATATAGGTTTTATAGAGATTGCGCTCGCCGGACGGTCGGGTGCCGAAACGTTTGTGGACCCAGTAATACTGATCTGGCATCTCGCGAACACGTTCTTCAACGAAGGCATTCAGGCGCGTAGCGTCGGCTTCGTCGTTTCCCGAGGGATAACCTTCCCAGGCGGGGTAGAAGCGGGCTTCATATCCTTCCCAGATTGAAAGCTGGCGAGGCACAAGCGGTATGACGGCTGCTTCCGTCATTTTAGCCAAACGTGCGAAGGTGGTAAGCGTAGCGGTTTCAATGCCGAAAAAGGGCACAAAGACGGAATCTCGGGGGCCAAAATCCATATCGGGCAGGTATACCAGCGGTAGTCCTTGGCGAAGTTTACGCACAACACTTCGTAATCCTTCCTGCTTGCTAATCAGAATCGGATCACCATAGCGTTCGCGGCTGAGACGGATCATTGCATCTAACGCGTCGTCTTTATTCGCGCTATACATTGCCAGGCAGCGCCATTCTTCCGAAAACCTAACTCCACCAGCGTTAATGCCAACGAAGTGAGGCATGAGGATGATCACCGGCCGCTTACCTAGGTGCTCAGTGAGATGATGTGCATCAAGCAGACGAACTCGTTTCAACGTACGCGATTTCGGCTGCCAGGCTTGCACCCCTAGTTCCAGAAAACTCCTGGTCAGGCGCATCATTGACCATCGGCCAATATGTACTCGTTCACGTCGAGTTTTTTCTGGAAAGCTCAACCGTAGATTGGTATCGGTAACTTCGCCGCGCCCCAACCACCACAGCAAGGCGCCCACCATATAACCCAACAGCCCCACCAAAGGC
>CBIHQA010000237.1:0-6267 GCA_966211475.1 uncultured Neisseriales bacterium | reverse complement strand
GGGCGGCTGGGACTCGTTCGGGCCGGAGCGGCGCGTCACCCGCGCCGAAGGCAATGTGCTGCACGAACTCGACGGCCAACCAGCCCTCTTGCTCTATAAGACCTACCTGGGGCCGGAAGCCGCCGGCTTGCCCGCCACCGGCCTGCGCTTTCCGCTCGCCATCCTGCGCCCCGATGAACCGCCACTGGTCCGCACCATCCTGTCGGTGGACGAGGACGCGGGCAGCATGACCTTTGCCGGCGACGTACCGGTGGGCAGCTTCGTGCAGCTGATGAAGGCCAATGCCGAACGGCTGGTCGAGGGGGCGCTGGGCGCCGCCCGGCAGGCCCGCTCCGCGATGTTGCCCGAGCCGCAGCTGGCAATCCTGATCAGTTGCGTGGGCCGCAAGCTGGTGCTTAAACAGCGCACCGAGGAAGAGGTCGAAGCCGTGCGCGAGGTACTAGGCCTGCGGCCCCGCCTGTGCGGCTTCTATTCCTACGGCGAGATCGCCCCGCATGCGGACATGGCGCACAGCGAGCTGCACAACCAGACCATGACCATCACCACGTTGCTGGAAAGCGAAGGCTGACATGCACCCGCTGCTCGCCCGGCAACTTCGCCGCCACCTGGGCGCCCTGCCCGAACCGCTGCCACCGGAACTGGCCGCGCTGCCCGCCTTCCTGGAAGCGATCGATGCGGCTTACCTGGCCGCCGACGAAGACCGCGCCCGGCTGGAACACACGCTGGACGTTACCTCGCAGGAGCTGAATGCCCGCCACCACGAGCTGCAGGCGGAGCTGGTGCAGCGCCAGCAGATGGCCGATGCCCTCCAGCGCGGCAACCAGGAGCTGCAAGAGATCAACCGCAAGCTGGAAACCGCGCAAGACCAACTGCTGCAGGCCGACAAGATGGCCTCCATCGGCCAACTGGCGGCCGGTGTCGCCCACGAGATCAACAACCCCATCGGCTACGTCTATTCCAACCTCGGCACGCTGGAAAACTATCTGCACGGCCTGCTGCGGCTGGTCGACCAATACGCGGCGCTGGAAACGCAACTGCCTGACGCCGACCGCACCGCGCTGGATGCGGTCCGTCAGGACATCGATTTCGACTTCCTGCGCGACGATCTCGCGTCACTGATGGCGGAAAGCAAGGAAGGCATCACCCGCGTCAAGAAGATCGTCCAGGACCTCAAGGACTTCTCCCACGCGGACGAGGCGGAATGGCAGCTGGCTGACCTGCACCGGGGGCTGGATTCCACCCTCAACATCGTGCACAACGAGCTGAAGGACAAGGCGGAAGTCCGCCGCGAATACGGCAACCTGCCGGCGGTGGAATGCATCGCCTCGCAGCTCAATCAGGTGTTCATGAACCTGCTGGTCAACGCCTCGCACGCCATTGCCCGGCACGGCCTGATCACGGTGCGCACCGGCCAGGTCGGCGAAGAGGTGTTCGTGGCGGTGTCCGATACCGGGGGCGGCATCCCGCCGGAAATCCGCACCCGCGTGTTCGATGCCTTCTTCACCACCAAGCCGGTCGGCAAAGGCACGGGCCTTGGCCTGTCGCTGTCGTACAGCATCATCCGCAAGCACCACGGCCGCATCGAACTCGACAGCGAAGTCGGTCGGGGCACTACTTTCACCATCTGGCTGCCCGTCACCCAGCCCGAAGGCACGGCCGAAACCTGAGCGTGTTGATACCGTGAATTAGGGCGCAAGGCCGTCAGGCGGACATCAGGACGACGTCGCGGCTTTCTCTTGCGTCACCGTCCGTTCCTCCGGGAATACCGCGCTGAAGGTGCTCCCCACGCCCAGTTCCGACTGCACATCCAGCCTTGCTTGGTGCCGCAGCAGCACATGCTTGACGATGGCGAGCCCCAGCCCGGTGCCGCCGGTTTCCCGCGAGCGGCTGCGGTCCACCCGGTAGAAGCGTTCGGTCAGCCGCGGCACGTCTTCGGGCGCGATGCCAATGCCGCTGTCGGCCACCGAGAAGGCTGGCAAGCCCTGCATTACCGACCAACGCAAGGTCACACAACCCCCTGCCGGCGTATAGCGCACGGCGTTGCTCACCAGGTTGCCCAGCGCACTGTGCAGCTCGTCGCTGTTGCCGGTCAGCCAGCTATCGCTGTCCAGCTCCACCTTGATGTCGTGCTGCCCGTTGGACAGGCTGGCTGCCTCTTGCGCCAGCATCTGCACCAGCGACGGGATATCGATCGGCGTCTCGGCACGCTGGCCGTTGGGGTCTTCCAGCTTCGACAAGGTCAGCAGCTCATCCACCAGACGCTGCATGCGGCGCGTCTGGTCCAGCATCATGCCCATGTAGCGGCGTTCGGCCTGCGGATTGGGCGTTTCCAGGTCCAACAGGGTTTCCAGGAAGCCGCCGATCACCGTCAGTGGTGTGCGCAGCTCGTGCGACACATTGGCGACGAAGTCGCGGTGCACCACGCCCACCTTCTCCAATTGGGTGATGTCGCGTGTCAGCAGCAGCTTGTGGGTGGTTTCGAACGGAAAGATCTGGATCGACAGCAGTCGCTCCGGATCATGCACCGGCCGCAGCTTGATCGACTCCATGTAACGCTCGGCATTCACATAGTCGACGAAATGCGGCTGCCGGATCAGGTAGGTGATAGTCAGCCCCAGGTCGTGGCTGCGATTCAGGCCCAGATGCTGCTCGGCGATCTTGTTGCACCACTCGATCCGGTCCGACTCCGACAGCACCACCACCCCGTCGGGCAGCGCCTGCGCGGCCCGGGTGAAGCGGGTCAGCGTCGCGTTCATGCGGCTCTGGTCGCTACGGCGCTTCTTCTCTTGCCGGTAGAGGGTGGCGAACACCTCGCCCCAGTTGCCGACCGAATCCGGCACGGTTTCCGGATGCGGGTCCAGCAGCCAGGTAGTCAGGCGGAACAGGCTGCGCAGCTGGTAGAGCAGGGCAAGCAGCAGGAATCCGGCCGCCAGCAGCGTGGCAGATAGCGTGCTGCCAAAGCGGGCAACCAGATAAATCGGGATCGCACACAGCGTGGTGGTGGCCGCGATGCGCCCCCAGAAGCGCATCACCGGCGGGTGGCGGGTAATCTTCTTCTGCTTGCGCGCATCGGAGAAAAACTGGTCGCTCATCGGCAGCAGCCCGACCTTGGTAAAGGTGAATCAAGCGCCCTGTTTCATCAGGCACCGGCGGAGCGCACGACATCGAAGCACCGGCGCCCAGGGCCGCTGGAGCATTGTCGGACTTCGCGTCAACGGCAAATATCCGCAGTTACGCGGCCCGATAATCCGGCCGCGTGACTGCGCGTCCCAAAACGCTCAGGCCGGCTGGGTGGACAAGCGATACCCTGCGCCGCGCACCGTCTGGATCAACTCGTCGTGACCGAAGGGTTCCAGCGCGGAGCGCAGCCGGCGGATATGCACGTCCACCGTCCGTTCTTCCACGAACACATGATCGCCCCACACCTGGTCCAGCAACTGCGTCCGCGAGTGTACCCGCTCCGGATGGGTCATGAAGAAGTGCAGCAGGCGGAATTCGGTCGGCCCCAGGTCCACCGAGGTGCCCTTGCTCACCACGCGATGGGTGGCCGGGTCCAGTTTCAGGCCCTGCATCTCGACCACGTCATCGGTCATCTGCGGAGCGCGGCGGCGCAGCACCGCCTTGATGCGGGCCAGCAGTTCGCGCGGGGAGAATGGCTTGGTGATGTAGTCGTCGGCGCCGGTTTCCAGGCCCAGGATCTTGTCCTGCTCGTCCGACCGGGCGGTCAGCATGATGATGGGGATCGGCTTGGTACGCTCATCGCCACGCAGGCGCTTGGCGAAGTCGATGCCGCTGCTACCCGGCAGCATCCAGTCCAGCAGCACGAGGTCCGGCAGCGCGTTGCGCACCAGGTTATGGGCGCGTTCGACGCTTTCCGCCCGCATCACGTGATGCCCGGCCTGCTCCAGGTTGAAGGCGATCAGTTCTTGAATGGCGGGTTCGTCTTCGACGACCAGAATATTCGCCGGCATGCTGCTGCTCCTTGACGTCTACGTGACAAAAACATGTCAACGGCGAGAGCTTAGTCATCCAATATTACACTGCCGTGACAAGTTGTCTGGCGCAGCTCGGCAGTCGGATCGCCTGTTCCCCCTTGCTGCGCGATTCCCGGCACCCGCCCGCTCCGGTATCATTCCAAGGTTGCGAGTCCCACCGATCCGACATCCATGTCCGACAAGCCCTATCCGGTCGAAATCAAGCTGCACCAGCAATCCAGAACGCTGGAGCTGAGCTATTCCGACGGCGCCACCTTCAACCTACCCTGCGAATACCTGCGCGTGTTTTCGCCCAGCGCCGAGGTGCGCGGCCACTCGCCGGACCAGGCGGTGCTGCAGGTCGGCAAGCGCAATGTGTCGATCACCGACATCCGGCCCATCGGCAACTACGCGGTGAAGCTGGTGTTCGACGACCTGCACGACACCGGGCTGTATTCCTGGGACTACCTGTACGACCTGGGCCGCAACCACGATATCTACTGGCGCGACTACCTCGGCCAGCTGGCTGCCGCCGGCGGGTCGCGTGATCTGGACTGAGGCTGCCGCTCCAGAACGGTAGCGACGGCAAACCAACGGGCACCGGCCAGACTAAGCCGGCCCGCGAGCAAGGGCGCAACATGGCGGAAACGCATTTCGGTTACGAGACGGTCGACGAGCGCGACAAGGCGAACAAGGTCGCCGGCGTGTTCCACTCGGTGGCGGCCAAGTACGACGTGATGAACGACCTGATGTCGGGCGGCCTGCATCGCGCCTGGAAGATTTTCACCATCGCCCAGAGCGGCGTGCGCGAAGGCAGCCGGGTGCTCGACATCGCGGCCGGCACCGGCGACCTGACCAAGGCCTTCGCCAAGAAGGCCGGCAAGAGCGGCATCGTCTTCCACACCGACATCAACAGCTCCATGCTGCAGGTCGGCCGCGACCGCCTGCTGGATCAAGGCCTGGTGCTGCCCTCGGTGTTGTGCGACGCCGAGAAGCTGCCCTTCCCGGACAACTGGTTCGATTGCGTGAGCGTCGCCTTCGGCCTGCGCAACATGACCCACAAGGATGGGGCGCTGAAGGAAATGTGCCGTGTGTTGCGCCCCGGTGGCCGGTTGCTGGTGCTGGAGTTCTCCAAGGTCTGGAAGCCGCTCGAGAAGGCCTACGACGTCTATTCCTTCAAGCTGCTGCCGGTGATGGGCAAGTTGATTGCCAACGACCCGGAAAGCTACCGCTACCTCGCCGAATCCATCCGCATGCACCCGGATCAGGAAACCCTCAAGCAGATGATGCTGGACGCGGGTTTCGGCGTGGTGGACTACCACAACCTGACCGGCGGCGTGGTCGCGCTGCACAAGGGTTTCAAGCTGTGATCCCAGCGCGGCACCACCCGGCGGATATCTCCGCCAGGATCGCCGCGCATGCCGGGAGCTGCATCCGATGATCCCCACGCTCGCCGTCTCCGCCTTCAACCACCTGCTCAGCCAGCAACCCTGGCTGGCCACCACGCTGGCGCCCTTCGCCGGCAAGACGGTGGCGATGCAGGTGCCACCGCTTACCATCCATGCGTTGATCCAGTCGGACGGCTTCCTCTACGCCCGAGCCGCAGGCGGCGAGGCGGATGCCACCCTGCGTTTTCCGCCCGGCGACTGGCTCAAGCTGCTGGGTGACGCCGCTACCCGGCGCGGTGCAGTACGGGTCGAGGGCGATGGTGATCTGGCCGCCGCCTTGGGCGATGTGCTGTCTGCCCTGTCCTGGGACGTAGCGGAAGACCTGTCGAAGGTGATTGGCGATGCCGCCGCCAGCCAAGTGGTGTCCGTGGTGGAGAAAACCTGGTCCGAGCAGCGCGAAGCCGCCCTTTCGCTGGCCGGACAGATGGCCGACTACCTGGTCGACGAGGCCGGTGTGATCGCCGACCGCCATTCGGTGGCCAGCTTTGTCGAGCAGGTCGACCGCTTGCGCGACGACACCGCGCGGCTGGAAGCCCGCATCGCGCTGCTGGAAGACCGTCTGCACCGGGGGCCTGCCGCCTGATGCGCCTGTTCCGGCTGTTTCGTATTCTGTTGGTGATCTTCCGATTCGGGCTGGACGAGTTCCTGCTCGGCCACGAACGCACCCGTTGGGCGCGCCGCGTGGTCACCACCCTGCTGTTCTGGCGTCACCTGTCCGAGCCGCGCGGCGTCCGCTTGCGCAAGGCCCTGGAGTCGCTCGGCCCCATTTTCGTCAAGTTCGGCCAGGTGTTATCCACCCGCCGCGACCTGCTGCCGCCCGATGTGGCGGATGAGCTGGCGCGCTT